>NZ_JAMYPW010000005.1:0-212681 GCF_040320565.1 Mesorhizobium sp. M0664 | reverse complement strand
GCAAGCTCGAAAGCGCTTGACCTCAACATGCCGAATAGAGAAGTGCTTCAGGACTGCTGCAACCCGGACTTTTTCAACACTATCGACCCTGCTAAGACGTTCGTTCGTGTCTCTGGCGAGCTCTGATGCGGACGATAGACGTGTTTTCAGGGATAGCGGCTGAGCGCCATTGCTTCGACACGTTTTATCCAGGCGTCTTTGCAGTCGGAATAGGCGTGGCTGTCTTCGGGATGCAGCGCAGCACATCGCCGCTTCTCTCGCTCATACTCCTCTGCAATGCTAGGCGAACTGCGCAGAAGGTCGCGAAAGGCAAGATGTCTGCGGATGGCGGGGTCGCCGTCCACGAAGCAGTGAATTTGAACGACCCGCTCGCCCGTTACCTAATCGTGTAGGGTGCAATAGCGTCGTCCTTCCATGCCGTAGGCGCCATGCCATTCATAGCCAAGGGCTTCAATGGCTGCCTGTTCGGCATCCAGCGCCGCCAGATTCGAAACAACGGGCATCAGGTCAAGGACAGGCTTGGCGGCAATGCCGGGGATGGAGGTTGAGCCGATGTGGTGGACCTGAAGGATCGAAGCCGCCTGCTGTTGCAGCCGATCTGCTTCGCTGGCAGCACGGGTGGCCCAGCTCGCATTATGGGGTGCCAGGCGAACGGGGATCGGTGGGGGCAAACTCCGACTCCTCATGAATTGCGGACAGGTCTGCAAACGTCCGGTCCATTCAATATCTGCCAGAAAGCGGACCGCCTGCAAACCACCTTAGCAGACATTCAACTGGCGGCGGCGCAGCTCGCCGCCCGTTGTTCGAGATTTCAATGGCAGGCCGCACTGGCCGGCGGTGCAAAGCCATAAGCTCGCGCTTGCGACATATCACCCCTCGAAAAGGCTCGGCTGCATGCTAAGAGACTCAAAACCCCAAACGGACTGAACTGAGGAGGCGGCCGTCATGACAAGCGAAAGCAAAAAGGCGGCGCGATCCGACCTCGACGAAGCAGCGCTCTACTTCCACAAGCACCCCCGTCCCGGAAAACTTGAAATCCAGGCGACGAAACCGCTGGGCAACCAGCGCGACCTGGCGCTTGCCTATTCGCCGGGTGTCGCCGCCCCCTGCCTTGAAATCCGCGACGATCCGGCAACCGCTGCCGACTATACAGCCCGCGCCAATCTTGTTGGCGTCGTCACTAACGGTTCGGCGGTGCTCGGCCTCGGCAATATCGGTCCGCTCGCCTCCAAGCCGGTGATGGAGGGCAAGGCGGTGCTGTTCAAGAAGTTCGCCGGCATCGATGTCTTCGACATCGAGATCGACGCACCGGGCATCGAGCGCATGGTCGAGACGATCTCGGCGCTGGAACCAACCTTCGGCGGCATCAACCTGGAAGACATCAAGGCGCCCGAATGCTTCGAGGTCGAGGAGCAGCTGAAAGCCCGCATGGGCATACCGGTCTTCCATGATGACCAGCACGGCACCGCCATCATCGTCGCCGCCGCTGTGCTCAATGGGCTGGAATTCGCCGGCAAGTCCATCTCGGACATCAAGATCGTCACGTCGGGCGCTGGTGCTGCGGCGCTCGCCTGCCTCAACCTTCTGGTCTCGCTCGGCGCGCGGGTTGAAAACATCTGGGTCACCGACCGGTTCGGGGTCGCCCATAAGGGCCGCGTCGAGGAGATGGACCGCTGGAAAGACCCCTATGTGAAGGATACCGGGGCGCGCGCGCTGGCTGACGTTCTGCCCGGCGCCGACGTGTTTCTCGGCCTGTCTGCCGCCGGCGTACTGAAACCGGAACTGCTCCACCACATGGCGCCCAAGCCGCTGATCCTGGCGCTGGCCAACCCCAATCCCGAGATCATGCCGGAAGCGGCAAGGGCGGCGCGACCCGATGCGATGATCTGCACCGGCCGCTCCGATTTCCCCAATCAAGTCAACAACGTACTCTGTTTTCCTTACATCTTCCGTGGCGCGCTGGATTGCGGCGCAAGGGCCATCAACGAAGAGATGAAAATGGCCGCCGTTCGGGCCATCGCGGCGCTTGCCCGCGAAGAGCCGTCCGACGTTGCCGCGCGTGCCTATTCCGGCGAGACGCCGATCTTCGGCCCGGAGTTCCTGATCCCCTCGCCTTTCGATCCGCGGCTGATCCTGCGCATTGCCCCTGCCGTCGCCAAGGCAGCTTGCGAGACCGGCGTCGCGACCCGGCCGATCACCGATTTCGCCGCCTATATCGACAAGCTGAACCGCTTCGTCTTCCGCTCCGGCCTGGTCATGAAGCCCGTGTTCTCGATGGCCAAGACGTCGAGCGCCAAGCGCGTCATCTATGCCGACGGCGAGGACGAGCGCGTGCTTCGCGCCGCGCAGGTCGTGCTCGAGGAAGGCATTGCCGAACCGATCCTGATCGGCCGCCCGCACGTCATCGACGTGCGGTTGAAACGCTATGGGCTGCGCATCAAGCCGGGCGTCGATTTCGGCCTGATCAACCCGGAAGACGATCCGCGTTACCGCCACTACGTCGACCTTTTGATCGAGCTTGCCGGCCGCCGTGGGGTGACTACGGAAGCGGCACGCACCATGGTGCGCACCGACAATACGGTGATCGCCGCCCTTGCCCTGAAGCGCGGCGACGCCGACGCCATGGTCTGCGGCCTTGAGGGCCGTTTCGAGCGCCATTTGCGCAACGTCACGCTGATCATCGGGCCACGCGCCGGCATTAGGGATCGCGACCTGTCGACGCTTTCCATGCTGATTTCGCAGCGCGGCATCATCTTCCTCACCGATACCCATGTCTCCGTCGATCCGACCGCCGAGGAGATTGCGGAGATGACCGTTCTGGCGGCCGAGGAGATTCAGCGTTTTGGCATCGAGCCCAAGGCAGCCCTGCTTTCGCATTCGGATTTCGGCTCCCGCGATTCGCCAAGCGCCATGAAGATGCGGCAGGCGGCGGCGATCCTGGCGCGCATCGCGCCCGACCTGCAATGCGACGGCGAGATGCATGCCGACTCGGCATTGTCGGAGCAGCTGCGCCAACGCGTCTATCCGCATTCGCGGCTGAAAGGCGAAGCCAATCTGCTGGTGTTCCCCAATCTCGATTCGGCGAACATCACACTGACGGCGCTGCGCACAATGATGGAGGCGCTGCATGTCGGCCCGATCCTGCTCGGCACCGACAGCCCGGCGCACATATTGACGCCGTCGGTGACGTCGCGCGGCGTCGTCAACATGACGGCACTGGCAGTGGTCGAAGCCGCGCACAAGGCGCAAGCCATCGTCGATCTGGGGTAGCCGCGGGCTTTCTCAGATTGGCCTGAACCGGAAATGCCCTGTCTGCCTGAAGGCAAACAAAGTGTCCTCTTCCCTGGCGCCGCCGCCGATATTGTGAATAACCAGCCTTCTTGTCGGTACCAAAGTGGAGCGATTGGACGACACGATGGCAATATGCGACAGATTGCCGGGCAGCATCTGGGCGACGAGATCCCCTGGCCGATAGTCGGCGGGGTCTTGGCTGACGGGCAAGGCAGCACCGCGCCGCTCGAAATAGGCCGCAAGATTGGGCACACGGCGGTGGTCGATGTTGCGGTCCGGCGCTTTCAGGCCCCAAGCCTTCGGATAGGCGGCAAAATTGGCCCGCATATCCTCATGTACCAATCTTTGCAGATCGACATCGAAGGCGCGGCGATAGGCACGGATCACGACATCCGTGCAAACACCCCGCTCGGGCCCAACGTCCCCGCCCGGATAGGCCAGGCGTGTATAGGTCGGATCGTAGAGTGTGGTGACGCCGATCTGCTCACGGGCAGCTTCGACCAATCTGGTACCCCAATCCGGCGCGATGGGCTTTTGCTGCGCCATGGCATCCGGCATCGCCAGGCACAAAAGACCAAACTGCAGCGCGGCTCGACGGGTAATCGCGGTCATGCCAAGCCTCCGGGCATTGCTGAATCCAGGCATTCTTCTGGGCGAATACGCCTTTTTCGTGCAGCGCCAGGACGTCGCGGTTCTGGCTCTGTCCGAATACGCAGTGTGGCGTGGTCGAAATGACAGCACCGGTCGTGATCGAAGCCGCGCACAAGGCGCAAGCCATCCGATTTGGGCTGAAGCCGGAATCGGCGGCATGCTAAACAAACGATTAACCGCAAGCGCGGTAGCTTTCTGAACAACAGGCAGGCGGAGTCGGAGGGATGACGGGCGCACGTTGGAAGCTGACGCGTACCGCCGCGCTGCTCGGCGCCGTGGTGCTGTGCGGCATTGCCGCCACTCAGGCACAGGCCGCTTCCCGCCTCTGCCGCCAGCTTGAAGCCGATCTTGCCGCCGCTTCTCGTGGTGGCGGCGGCAAACCGGCATTGCTCAGGAAATATGACGACGCAATCGTCCGGCAGCGCCAGCAGATTTCAAAGGCCGTCAGGCAGGCCAGCAGCGCCGGCTGCGGCTTTTCGCTGTCTCGCCGCAACGCCAACGCATGCGCAGCACTCGACGCCACCATCGATCGCATGGCAGCCAATCTCGACGCCCTGCAGGCCAAGCGCGGCGACCTTGCCGGCGGTGGTTCGCGACGTGATCGTGCGCGCATATTGACGTTGCTTGACGCCAATGGCTGCCGCGATGATGCGGCGGCGCCGACGCCCGCGCCGGTCCGCGAAGCCAACCGTGAAAACGGCAAGCGAAACCTGCTCGACCAGCTTTTGGGCAGTCAGCCCGAAGAGGCCGACCAGGCTGAAGAACTGAGCCAGCCGGGCAACATCCGCACCGTGCTCAACAGCGCCGACATGGGCCAGCCCCAAGGCGAATTCCGCACCATGTGTGTGCGGACCTGCGACGGCTATTTCTTCCCGATGTCGAATGCTGCCTCGCTGGGCGATTTCGAGCGCGATCAGAAGAATTGCGAATCGAGCTGCCCCGGCACCGAGATGCAGGTTTTCTACACGCGCGGCGTGAACAGCGATTCGGCGTCGATGACGTCTTCGGTGACGGGCAGGCCTTATATCGAACTGCCGACGGCCTACCTCTACAAGCAATCCGACATGCCGCGGCCGCCGACCTGCGGCTGCAACGCCGCGCAGAATTTCGAGATCATCGCCGGCAACCCGCCAACCCGGGAACAATCCGAGGCGAATGTAGAGAGTACCCCGTTCATTCCGCTGCCGGTTGCCAGGCCTGATCCGGGCGCCGACCCGGAGTTCTTGGCCAATGCGCAAGACGGCCTCGACCGTGGGGCGATCAGACGCCTTGCTGTCAAACCTGTGCCCTCGCCGACATCGCTGCCGCCGCCGGAGCAGCGCAAGGTCAGGGTCGTCGGGCCAACGTTCCTTCCCGACCCAGCAGCGGCAACAGATCTGCAAGCTCCGGACCCGAAGGCTGTCCCGTAAGCGCCAGCCTGAGCGGCATGAACAGCGCCTTGCCCTTACGGCCGCTCGCCGCTCGGATCTTGCCCGTCCAGTCCTTCCAGACGGTGCCGTTCCAAGGCTCTTCCGGCAGCAACTCGAATGCCTGGCGAAGAAAGTCGCGGTCCTCGTCGGAAAACTCCGCCGGCTCCTCTGGACCGTCTCGAAGCGTACGCCACCAGATCGCCGCATCGGCCAGCCTGTCGAGATTGCCGCGCACGGCCAGCCAGAAAGACTCGGCCTGTTCGCCGGAGATGCCGAGCACGATCAGCCGGTCGCGCGCCTCGGAAAACGGCATGTGATGCAGCAGCGTGCGGTTGAGCACGAAGAGTTCGTCCGGGTCGAATTTGGCGGCGGATTTCGATGTTGCAGCCGGATCGAAGCGCTCGACTAGCTCGGCCATCGTTGGCACCGCCACGACGTTTTCCGAGGTGCCGACGAGCACCGCCAGCGAAGCGATCGCCATCGGCTCGATGCCGCTCTCACGCAGGCTCTGGATGGACAGCGCGCCGGTGCGCTTCGAAAGTCCCTCGCCTGATGCCGTTGTCAGGAGATTGTGGTGGCCGAACACCGGCGGCTCCGCGCCAAGTGCTCGGAACAGGGCTATCTGGACGCCGGTATTGGTGACGTGGTCGTCGCCGCGAATGACATGGCTGACGCCCATGTCGATGTCGTCGACAACCGAAGGCAATGTGTAGAGGTAGGTGCCGTCCTCACGCCGCAGAACCGGGTCTGAAAGCGAGGCGAGGTCGACGGTCTCTTCGCCGCGCACCAGGTCGTTCCAGTGGATTTCGGTGCGCTCCGGCTGTAGCGGATCGCTGCTGAAGTTGGGCAGCAGAAAGCGCCAGTGCGGCCGCCGGCCATCGGCCTCATATTCCGCCACCTGCTCGGGTGCCAGCGTCAGCGCCTCGCGGCCATAGACTGGCGGCAGGCCACGCGTGCGGCGCACCTTGCGCCTCAGGTCGAGCTCTTCAGGCGTCTCATAGCAAGCATAGACGAGGCGCGCCTCCTTCAGCCTCTCCAGTGCGGCATCGTAGATTTCGACCCGCCGCGACTGGTACTCCGTGGCATCGGGGAAGATGCCCAGCCAATGCAGGTCATATAGGATAGCGTCGGAAAACTCCTGCGTCGAACGGGCGACGTCGGTGTCGTCGAAGCGCTGGATGAAGCGGCCTTTGTTCTTGATGGCGAACAGCCAATTGAACAAAGCGGTGCGCGCATTGCCGATATGGATGCGGCCGGTCGGTGACGGGGCGAAACGGACGGTAACTGTCATGAGCGGGCGTACCGGATGGTTTTGCTGTTGACAAGACGCGCCCCCGCGCTCGGCGGCAGACATAGAACATGACAAAGGCGAAGAAAAGACTGCAGCGCCGCACGTCTATCAAGACGCGCGGCACCGCAACCGTCAGATCACCAGGCCTTTGGTCAGTTCAAGCGCCTGGCGTTCGAACAGCCGGCGGTAGATGCCGCCTTGCAGCCGGATCAGTTGGTCATGCGAGCCCTCTTCGACGATGCGGCCGCGATCGAACACCAAAAGCCTGTCCAGCGCCCGCACCGTCGACAGCCGGTGGGCAATGACCAGCGTCGTGCGGCCGACCATCAACCGCTCCATCGCCTGCTGGATCAGCACCTCCGATTCCGAATCGAGGCTCGACGTTGCCTCATCCAGGATGAGAATGCGCGCATCGGCAAGAAAGGCGCGTGCGATTGCAACGCGCTGACGCTCACCACCCGATAGCTTTACGCCACGCTCGCCGACCAGCGTGCCATAGCCTTTCGGCAAATTGGCAATGAAGTCATGCGCGCTGGCCAATCGCGCCGCGTGCTCGATCTCGGCCTGCGTGGCGGCCGGCCGAGCATAGGCGATGTTTTCGGCCAGCGACCGGTGAAACAGGATCGGCTCCTGCTGGACGATTGCGATCTGTGCGCGCAGCGACGCCTGCGCCACATTCGCAATATCCTGGCCGTCGATCAGGATATTGCCCGCAGTCACGTCGTAGAGGCGCTGGATCAGCTTGACGAATGTCGTCTTGCCGGAGCCCGAATGGCCAACCAGCCCAACCCGTTCGCCCGGCGCGATGTCCACCGAAAAATCGCGATAGAGCGGCAGGCGGTGGCTGCCATAGTGGAACGTGACATTGTCGAAGGTGATACGGCCATCGGTGATCCGGATCGGTTTGGCTCCGGGCCGATCCTCGATGCCGAGTGGTTCGGACTGGAAGTCGACCAGTTCCTCCATGTCGTTGATCGAGCGCTGCAGATTGCGGATATGTGTGCCGATGTCGCGCAGATAGCCTTGCAGCACGAAGAATGAGGTCAGCACGAAGGCGACATCGCCGGCGCTCGCCTGCCCCCACGACCACAACAGCAGGGAGAACCCGATGACCGCTGCCCTCAAAAGCAGCAGCATCGTCCCTTGCGTGGTGCCGTTGACGGTGCCGCGCATCCAGGTGCGGCGCGTGCGACCGCGCCATTTGGCGACGACCTCGGCGAGCCGCGTCTCCTCGCGTTCCTCGGCGCCAAAACCCTTGACCACGGCGTTGCAGCTTACCGCGTCGGCCAGCGAGCCGCCGAGCCGTGTATCCCACGCATTGGCAAGCCTTGCCGCGGGCGCGACATAGCCAAGCGACAGCATCGTCGTCACCGCGATGAACAGAACCGAACCGGTGGCGACGACAGCACCCATCAGCGGCCAGAACCAGCCAAGCAGCAGCGTCGAGCCGACGAGCATGACGACCGATGGCAGCAGCGCGATCAGGATCGTGTCGTTGAGCAGGTCGAGCGCCCACATGCCGCGCGTTATCTTGCGCACCGTCGATCCGGCGAAGCTGTTGGCGTGCCAGTCGGTGGAGAAGCGCTGGACGCGGTGGAAGGCGTCGGCGGCGATATCCGCCATCATCTTCAACGTCAGCTCGACAATGGCCATGAAGGCGAGATTGCGCAGCACGACACCGGTGAGCGCCAGGGCCACCAGCATCGAAAAGGCCGCTGTCGCCGCGTTCCACGCAACATCGTCGGCCGCAGCACTGCTGGCGACGGCATCCACCAGCCGGCCGGAATAGAGCGGCGTCAGCACGTCGGCCAAGGTCGACAGCAGGAATGTGCCCATAATGCCGGCAAGCCGCCACGGCTGACACCGCCAATGGCTGAGCGTGAAGCCAAGAACGCTGCGAAAGGCGCCCGCGCGCAAATCTATTCGAAAACGAGTCATGATGTCATTCGGGCGCAAACGAGCCCGATCCCACGAAAGTAGAAATTGAAAAACCGCGTCGGCGCCGTTTGGCGCCCGGAGATGCGGAGGTTTGGCGTATTTGGCGGCCCTGTAGAGGGGCGGCGACCGGCAGCGGCGAAATACCTGCCTCGGTTCAGCCTTGCCGCGAGGCTATCTCGCGGCGCACTGACCAAGACCTAGGCTTCGCAGCCTCGCATAACGATGTCAAATCCTGGCATTCGGTTCCTCCTGAAGGGGAATCGCGGAGAGGTGTTTATAGAGACGCCTCAACGCCGCGCCAAGTCAGTAGATAGCCAAAAGCGCATCTGGTCCAAGCAGTGAGACGATTTTGCAACAATCGCGGGTTGTGCGCTGCCTCTGTTCAGGTTGCCGGGATACGGTCGAGGCGCATATAGCGGCCGTCGGTGGAAGGCCTGAAGCCGAGCTTCTCGTACATGGAGTGTGCGTCGTTGGTCGACAGGCTCCAATGCGTGACAGTCTTGCAATCCGGATGACCGATAAGCGTCTGGACAAGCCGGGTTCCGATGCCTTGCCGGCGATACCCGGGCCAGACAATGATGTCGGCGAGATAGGCAAATACCGTACGGTCGGTGATCGCCCGGCCGAAGCCGACCTGATTGCCGCGGACATAGGCGCCGACGCACAGTGAGTTGGCAAAGGCGCGGCGGTGCAATTCGTCGCTGCGGCCGCTGCCCCAATAGCTCTCCTTCAAAATGTCGGATGTCGCCCGGAAGTCGATTCGCGACAGGTCGAAGCTGATCTCAAAGTTGGCCATGGCTAAACCGTTATGCAGCCAATCGCCTACCCGCCATCCCTGAACCGGTTGGTGATGGGATAACGGCGATCGCGGCCAAAGTTCTTCCTGGTGATCTTCACGCCAGGCGCCGCCTGCCGGCGCTTGTATTCGGCGACGTAAAGCAGGTGCTCGACACGCGCCACCGTCGCCCGGTCATGGCCGCGCGCAACGATCTCGTCGACGCCCATCTCGTTCTCGACCAGACACTCCAATATGTCATCGAGCACTGGATAGGGCGGCAGCGAATCCTGGTCGGTCTGGTTCTCTCGCAGTTCGGCCGAGGGCGCCTTGTCGATGATGTTGGCCGGGATCACCTCGCCGGACGGACCGAGCGCACCCGGCGGCACATGCGCGTTGCGCCAGCGCGACAACGCATAGACCTGCATCTTATAAAGATCCTTGATCGGGTTGAAGCCGCCATTCATGTCGCCATAGAGCGTGGCGTAGCCTACCGACATCTCGCTCTTGTTGCCGGTGGTAACGACCATCGAGCCGAACTTGTTGGAAATCGCCATCAGGATGGTGCCGCGGGCCCGGCTCTGCAGGTTTTCCTCGGTGATGCCTTCCTTGGTGCCCTCGAAAAGCTGTGTCAACGTGTGCAGGAAACCCTCGACTGGCTCGAAGATCGGCACGATGTCGTAGCGGCAGCCGAGCGCGCGGGCGCAGTCCTCGGCATCCTTGAGCGAGTCCTTCGAAGTGTAGCGGTAAGGCATCATCACGGCGCGCAGCCGTTCCTCGCCGAGCGCATCGACGGCAAGTGCCGCGCAGATCGCCGAATCGATGCCGCCGGAGAGGCCGAGCACGACATTCTTGAAGCCGTTCTTGTTGACGTAATCGCGCAGGCCCAACATGCAGGCGCGATAGTCGGCCTCCTCCTTTTCCGGGATTTTCGACATCGGTCCGTCAGAGCAGACCCAGATGTCATTCTTTCGCTTCCAGGTGGTGACGTTGACCGTCTCCTCGAACTGGCTCATCTGGAAGGCCAGCGTCTTGTCAGAACCTATGGCAAACGATGCGCCATCGAAAACCAGCTCGTCCTGGCCGCCAAGCTGGTTGGCATAGATAATCGGCAGTCCGCATTCGATGACCTGACGGATGACGATCTGGTGGCGGACGTCGACCTTGCCGCGGTAATAGGGCGAGCCGTTCGGGACCAGCAGGATTTCCGCGCCGCTTTCGGCCAGCGTCTCGCAGACGGCAACCTCGCCCCAGATATCTTCGCAGATCGGCACTCCCACGCGCACGCCGCGGAAATTGACCGGCCCCTGGATCTCGGGGCCGGCCTGGAAGACGCGCTTCTCGTCGAACTCACCGTAATTCGGCAGATCGAGCTTGTAGCGTTCGGCAAGGATCTTGCCGCCATCGGCAAAGATGATCGAATTGTGCGTGCCGGTCTTGCGCTTCAACGGCGTGCCGATGACGAAACCCGGGCCGCCGTCGGCGGTATCGCCGGCGAAATCCTCCGCCGCCCGCTCGCAGGCCTTCAGGAAGGCGGGCTTCAGCACCAGATCCTCAGGCGGATAGCCGGCAAGGAAAAGCTCGGTAAACAGCACGAGGTCGGCGCCTTGGCGGGCGGCATCCGCCCTCGCCTCGCGTGCCTTGGCAAGATTGCCGGCGACGTCGCCGACCGTCGGATTGAGCTGGGCGACGGCGATGCGCAATATGTCTGGAGCGGTCTTGTCTGTCATGCCCGTGGGTTTAGCGCGGCAAAATTCGTCGAGCAATGG
Organism: Mesorhizobium sp. M0664; assembly: GCF_040320565.1. Taxonomy (NCBI): domain Bacteria; kingdom Pseudomonadati; phylum Pseudomonadota; class Alphaproteobacteria; order Hyphomicrobiales; family Phyllobacteriaceae; genus Mesorhizobium; species Mesorhizobium sp. M0664. The sequence continues at coordinate 201,557 of NZ_JAMYPW010000005.1, read as the reverse complement.
CGTTCGTTTGGACCAAACAGTCGATCCTATTCGCCCATATATTCGCGCAAGGCTTCCGGCGGATGGTTCTCGCCGATCGACATTGCCAGAATGCGCGAAATGTGCCGGCGCGGCAGCCCGGTTTCCGCCGCCCAGGCGTTTATCTGCACTTGGATCTTGTCCAGGTCCTTCTTCGACGTCGGGCTCTGCGCGAGGTCGAGCCCAGCGTCGCGCAGCGCTGCCGCCATGTCGGCCGAGACGATGAAGGCGTCCCACTCCAGCCAGCGCAGAAAATACTGGCCGGTATTGCCGCCGAGCCGGCTGCCATGCTTGCCGAGATAGGCCATCAATCCGACCTGGTCATCCGCCGGCCAATTGGCCAGGAACTTGCCGAAGCTGCCATGCTCCTTCGACACGCGCTCGACGAAGGCTGCGTTGTCGCGTACGGATTTGATCTTCTGCGGATTGCGGACGATGCGCTTGTCGAATGTGAGATCGTGCCAGAAATCGTCAGGCTGGAACAGCAGCCGCTTCGGCTCGAAGCCAAGAAATGCTTCCTCGAAACCCGGCCATTTCTGCTCGATGACGCGCCAGACAAAGCCGGCGGCAAAAACCCGCTCGGCCATGGTCGACAGGATCCGGTCGTCCGTAATCTTTGCCACCGCGGCATTGTCGGGCATAGGACCCAGCAGCGACGTCAGCGCTGCCTCACCGCCTTTGCGCTTCGCTGCACGGGCGCGAATTTTCTGAAAATCCACCATTGTTTCCTGACCCCATCGCGTCAATCTACCACTTCCCGTAGGAACCGGCAGCGTCTACCTCATCGCGGACGACGGAGGCGACGATGAACAAAACGATCGAGGACCTGGCAAGCCGCTGGCTGAAGCGAAAGCCGGACGGCCTCAGCGCGCTCGAAAGCCGGGTACTGCAATCTACGCTCGAGCGCACCACGATCTCCAAGGACACCAACAAGGCCGTCGCCTTTCACCAGACGTTTGGAGATCGCCTGGCCGACACCATCGCCCGGATCGGCGGCTCTTGGTCCTTCATCCTGGCATTCATTGGCTTCCTGATCCTGTGGACGGCAGGCAATGTCTGGCTCTTGTCGCGCGCCGCCTTCGATCCCTATCCCTTCATCTTCCTCAATCTCGTGCTTTCCATGGTTGCCGCCCTGCAGGCGCCAGTGATCATGATGGCGCAAAACCGCCAGACGGAGCGCGATCGAATCGACGCCGCCCACGACTATGAGGTTAATCTCAAGGCCGAGATCGAGATCATGGCGTTACACGAAAAGCTCGACGAACTGCGCCACAGCCAGATCATCGGCATGCGAGACGAGATCGCCCGGCTGGCCGAGCAGGTGAAGCGCATCGACGACATTCTGTCGAAGCAGCGAACGTCTTCATGACGGAAGTCATCCATCGTCTCATTGAGCAATATGGATTGGTCGCGGTTTTTCTGGGCTGCGTCGCAGAGGGCGAAAGCGCCGCAATTCTTGGCGGTTTTTTTGCGCATCAGCATGTCTTCATCCCGTGGCAGGCGTTTCTCGCAGCCGCGCTCGGCGCCTTCGGTGGCGACACGTTCTTCTTCATCTTGGGACGGAGCTTCGCCGACCATAAATTCGTGATCAGGCTCCGAGCCCGGCCGGGCTTCAGCCACGCCTACCGCCTTGTCACCTCTCATCCCAACATTTTCGTGCTGTCGAACCGCTACATCTATGGCCTCCGCCTGGTCGGCGGCATCGCCGCCGGGCTGTCGGGCATTGCGGCGGCGCGCTTCGTCATCCTCAACGCCATCTCATCGGTGGTCTGGGCGGCACTGTTCTGCACTGTCGGTTATGTCTTCGGGCTGGGCGCGGAGCACATCGTCGGCCAAGCGCTGGCTCGTCACGAGCGATTACTGATCGCTCTGGCAATCGGCCTCGTTGTGGCCATCCTCGGCTGGCTCGCGGCCCATATCGTCGCCAAGAAGGAACTCCACAAGGGAAGCTGATCGTCAATCAATGCCGAGCGCGCGATCACCCTTCTCGAGGATCAGCGGAATGATCAGGTCTTCCTCGTCGGCAAGATGCCGGGTCAACATGGCGATCAGCCGGCCGTTCTCGTCGGCATAGGCATCGGCGGCGAAACGCTGTTTGTCTTCGCTCTTCTGAAGCGTGCGGATGAAGGCATTTGCCGCCTCGGCATTGCGCTCCAGTCCCTCATGGATTGTGTGGTGATCGGCATCGAGAATCTCGAAGCCGCGCTTCAGACGGGTCTCGGCCCTGGCGAAGACCGGGAAATAATGATGGTCCTCGACATTGTGATGGCCGTCGAGATTGCCGAGGAAATGGTTGAGGCGCGGCGCGAACCAGCGCGCGAATTCCGGCGCGTTCAGCCTACTTTCTCGATAATCGCCGATACCATTGGTGAGCATGCCGCCAAGCTCGCGGAACATGTCGTGCCGCTGCAGCCACATATTGGCTATGCCGTGGATATTGGCATGCGCCTGCCAGTCCTCGCGCGGATATTTTTCGACCAGCCAGCGCAGATCGTCCGGCAGGCCCTCACGTTCAAGCAACAGAAATCCGGTGGTATCGGCCATGTCGGGCCCCTCAGTTGACCTGCATGTAGTGTCTGAAACGTCAGATCGGTACCCCGAGGATCCGCTCGATGACGGCGACGCCCCATACCCCGGCAGCGATCACCACCGAAATCAGCACCGCCAGCGAACCGCAATCCTTGGCCAGTTGGATATCGACGTTGAATTCGCGGCTGAACGCGTCGCATGCCGCCTCGATGCCGGTGTTCAGCACCTCGATCATGATCATGAGCAGCACCGCGCCGATCAGCAACGCATAGCCGCGCCACGATTCCGAAAGGAACCAGCCGAGCGGCAAGGCAAGCACGAGCAGCGTCAGCTCCAGCTGGAAGGCCTCCTCGCCGGCGGCCAGTTTGCGAAACGCCCGCACCGAATTGTAAAAAGCGTCGATCAGTCGCTGCATGCCAAAACCCTTCGGAATCACCGGCAGGGGATAGCGCAATGGCTGGACCAAGGGAATAAGGCGGCCTCTGCAAAGAATCAGCCGGCTGCCACCTTGATCGACGGCGTCGACTTCTCGAACTGCGGCAGCCCGTCATCGATCGCGTAATAATCGCCCTTGTCGCCGACGAAGATATGACATTCGCCTTGGAGCCTAGTTGGCGCGTCGAACAGCCCTGCCATGACCGAAACATAGCCGTCATCGCTCGGCTTCCAGAACAACAGAGAGCCGCATGTCTTGCAGAAGCCGCGCCTGGCGAACGAAGAGGCCTCGTACCAGGTGATGCTCTTCGCGCCGGTGATTGTAATGTCGCGGTCGGCAACGTTGGTCGCCGCATAAAAATGCCCGCTCTGCTTCCGGCACTGCGAGCAATGGCAGTAGACGACACCGCGTAGCGGTCCTCGTGTCTTGAACCGCACTGCCCCGCACAAGCATGATCCGGTGTGACTGTCAGCCATGTCGGCCTCCCGATGCAATTGCCATCGCCTGGCAGCATTCCAGTTTTGCGCGCGTTAGGCACGAGCAAATGCGACACCGGCGGGATTGAATACAAAAAGCGCCGGTTTTCGCCCGGCGCTTCTTCAATGACATCAAAGTTCAGATCATATCAGCCGTTAACGGCCTGCTTGTGCTGGACCGGATGGGTCTTCTTGAGCAGATCGGAGACCAGGAACGCCAACTCGATCGCCTGATCGGCATTGAGGCGCGGATCGCAATGGGTGTGGTAGCGGTCCTGCAGTTCTTCGGCGGTGATGGCGCGGGCACCACCGGTGCACTCGGTGACGTTTTTGCCGGTCATCTCGATGTGGATGCCGCCCGGATGCGTGCCTTCGGCGCGGTGCACCTCGAAGAAGGTCTGCACTTCCTTCAGGATGCGGTCGAACGGCCGTGTCTTGTAGCCGGCGGCCTCGATCGTATTGCCATGCATCGGGTCGGACGACCACACCACGCTGCGGCCTTCCTTCTGCACCGCGCGCACCAGTTTGGGCAGATGGTCGGCAACCTTGTCGGAGCCGAAGCGGGCGATCAGCGTCAGCCGGCCGGGCTCGTTCTCCGGATTGAGCAGGTCGATGAGCTGCAACAGGCCATCCGGCGTCAGCGACGGACCGCATTTCAGCCCGAGCGGGTTCTTGATGCCGCGGCAGTATTCGACATGGGCATGGTCGGGTTGGCGCGTGCGATCACCGATCCAGATCATGTGGCCAGAGGTGGCGTACCAGTCGCCGGAGGTCGAATCGACGCGGGTCAGCGCCTCCTCGTAGCCGAGCAGCAACGCTTCGTGGCTGGTGTAGAAATCCGTCTCGCGCAGCGCGTAATTGGTCTCCGAGGTGATGCCGACGGCCTTCATGAAGTCCATCGTCTCGGTGATGCGGTTGGCGAGCGACTCGTATTTCTCGCCCTGCGGGCTGTCGGACACGAAGCCGAGCATCCATTGATGCACGTTCTCCAGGCTGGCGTAGCCGCCCTGGGCGAAGGCACGCAAAAGGTTGAGCGTCGCCGCCGACTGGCGGTACGCCATCTCCTGTCTTGCAGGATCGGGAATGCGCGACTTGGCGTCGAACTCGATGCCATTGATGATGTCGCCGCGATAGCTCGGCAGCGTTACACCGCCCTTGGTCTCATTGTCGGACGAGCGCGGCTTGGCGAACTGGCCGGCGACACGGCCGACCTTCACCACCGGCTGGGCGCCGGCGAAGGTCAGCACCACCGACATCTGCAGGAAGACGCGGAAGAAGTCGCGGATATTGTCGGCGCCATGCTCGGCGAAGCTCTCGGCGCAATCGCCGCCCTGCAGAAGGAATGCGTCACCGGCAGCGACGGCTGCAAGCTGCTTCTTCAGTTTGCGTGCCTCACCTGCAAAAACCAACGGCGGAAACGTGGCAAGCTGGGCTTCCGTGTTCCTCAGCGCGGCAAGATCCGGATAGGCAGGAACCTGCTGGATCGGCTTAGCTCTCCACGAATTCGGCGACCATTTCGTCATCGAAGCACCTAACGCTCTTTCACACGGACGCCATCGCCCGCCAATCCGCCCCATATGGGGTCGCGGCTCCATACACGAAGCCGATTTCCTATTCTAGACCGGAATTGGGCGCGTGGCGAATGAGCACGGCACTGCGAAAGTGCCGGTGCGGCTGTGCCCAGAGCACCAGCGACGCGCTGCTACGCCGCCTTCTCCACCAGCCGCGCCAGCTGCGTCATGACAACCGCTGAGCCAGCCAGCCGCTTCTCGGGCGTCGCCCAGTCACGGCTGAAGACGACGCTCTGGTCGGGTCGGATCTTGGCCAGCGAGCCCTGTTCGCCGATGAGCTTGACCAGCCCGACCGGATTGGGGAATTCCCGCTTGCGGAAATGGACGACGACACCTTTCGGCCCGGCGTCGAGCTTCTCCACGTTGGCCTTGCGGCAAAGCGCCTTGATGAAGACGATCTTCAACAGATGCTTTACCTCTTCCGGCAACGGTCCGAACCGGTCGATCAGCTCGGCGCCGAAAGCATCGATCTCTTCCGTATTTTCGAGATCGCCAAGACGGCGATAGAGCGCCAGCCTGAGCTGCAGATCCGGGACGTAGCTTTCCGGGATCATCACCGCCGTGCCGACGGCGATCTGCGGCGACCAGCCGCCGTCCTGCACCTCGCCGGAATCCTTCACTTCGGCCACCGCCTCCTCCAGCATCTGCTGGTAGAGCTCGAAGCCGACCTCCTTGATGTGGCCCGACTGCTCTTCGCCAAGCAGATTGCCGGCGCCGCGGATGTCGAGGTCGTGGCTGGCCAGCTGGAAACCGGCGCCTAGCGTATCGAGCGATTGCAGCACTTTCAGCCGACGCTCGGCTGTATCGGTTAGCTTGCGGTTGGCGGGCAGAGTGAACAGCGCATAGGCGCGCACCTTCGAACGGCCGACGCGGCCACGCAACTGATAGAGCTGAGACAGGCCGAACATGTCGGCGCGGTGTACGATCAGCGTATTGGCGGTCGGTATATCGAGGCCGGATTCGACGATGGTGGTCGACAAAAGCACATCGTACTGGCCGTCATAAAAGGCATTCATGATATCGTCGAGCTCGCCGGGCGGCATCTGGCCGTGGGCCACCGCCACTTTCAGCTCAGGCACGGATTCGCGCAGGAAATCATGGATTTCCGTGAGATCGCTGATACGCGGTACGACGTAGAAGGAATGGCCGCCACGGTAGCGCTCGCGCAGCAGCGTCTCGCGGATGACCAGCGGATCGAAAGGGGAGATGAAGGTACGCACGGCCATGCGATCGACCGGCGGCGTGGCGATCAGCGACAGCTCACGCACCCCGGTCAAGGCAAGCTGAAGCGTTCGCGGGATCGGCGTCGCCGACAGCGTCAGAACGTGGACGTCGGTCTTGAGATCCTTCAGCCGCTCCTTGTGCTTGACGCCGAAATGCTGCTCCTCGTCGATGATCAGCAGGCCGAGATTCTTGAACGAGATCGAGGAGCCGAGCAGTGCGTGCGTGCCGATGACAATGTCGACTTGGCCTTCGGCGACGCCCTTCTTGGTCTCGGCCAGTTCCTTGGCGCCGACCAGCCGCGAGGCCTGGGCGACGCGGATCGGCAGGCCGGAGAAGCGCTGCGAGAAGGTCTTGAAATGCTGGCGCGACAACAATGTCGTCGGCACCACCACCGCGACCTGAAAGCCTTCCATCGCCGCGATGAAGGCGGCACGAAGCGCGACTTCGGTCTTGCCGAAGCCGACATCGCCGCAGATCAGCCGATCCATCGGCTTTCCAGCGCCCAGATCACCCATGACCGAATCGATTGCCGTTTGCTGGTCGTCGGTTTCTTCATAGGGGAAACGCGCCGCAAACTCGCCATAGAGGCCTTCCGCCGGCACCAGCGCCGGTGCGGCCCGCATTTGTCGCTCGGCGGCGATGCGGATCAGCTGCCCGGCCATGTCGAGCAGACGTTTCTTCAGCCGTGCCTTGCGCGATTGCCAGGCGCCGCCGCCAAGCTTGTCGAGCGTCGCCTCGGCCGAATCCGAGCCATAGCGCGACAGCAGCTCGATGTTTTCCACCGGCAAGAACAGCCGATCGTCGCCGGCATAGTGGATTTCAAGGCAATCGTGCGGCGCACCGACTGCCTCGATGGTGCGCAGCCCGATGAAGCGGCCAATGCCATGGTCGGCATGCACGACGATATCGCCTGAAGACAATGCCGAAGCCTCGGCGATGAAGTCGGACGCGCGCTTCTTGCGCTTCGAGCGCCGGATCAGCCGGTCGCCGAGAATGTCCTGCTCGGCGACGACGACCAGTTTCTCGGTCTCGAAGCCGGATTCGAGCGGCAGCACGGCCAGGGCCGCCTGCCCTGGCTCAAGCCTTTCGGCTTCGGCAAGCGTCGCCACCGGCTCCAGATTGCCAAGGTGATGCTCGACCAGGATCTGGCCGAGCCGGTCGAGCGAACCTTCAGTCCAGCCGGCGACGACGACACGGCGGCGTGCAGCGCGCTCGTCGGAAATGTGTTTGACGACGACGTCGAAGACGTTGGCGTTAGGGTCGGCGCGTTCCTCGACGAAGCTGCGGCCATGGCGCGAGCCGGCATGGAACACCTTTTTCGCACCGGCATCGGGCGCGTCGAAGGAGGTGAAGTCGATCGCTTCGCGCGGACCAAGCGAGGCAATCAGGTTCTCGGGCGACAGATAAAGCTGATCCGGCGACACCGGCTTGTAGGGCACGGCATCCTTCAAGGCGCCGTCGGCCTGTTTTTTTCGCGCCTCGTAATGATCGAGGATCAGAGTGTGGCGCTCGGCCAGTGCCTCATGCGCCAGATGATCAAACACCACGGGCGCATCCGGCAGGTAATCGAACACGGTTTCCAGCCGCTCATAGAAGAACGGCAGCCAGTGCTCCATGCCGGCAAACCGCCTGCCCTCGCTGACCGCCGCATAGAGCCCATCGTCGCGCGAGGGCGCGCCAAAGGCTTCGATGTAGGCGCGGCGGAAGCGGCTGATGGTTTCCGGCGTCAGCGCCACCTCGCTCATCGCCTGCAGCGCCATCGACTTGCGTTGGCCGATGGTGCGCTGGGTTGCGGTGTCGAAGACGCGGATCGATTCCAGCGTATCGCCGAAGAAATCGAGGCGCAGTGCCTCCGTCCAGCCGGGCGCGAAGAGATCGAGAATGCCGCCGCGCACGGCAAATTCGCCGATGCCGCGCACCGTCGGCACCCGCTCGAAGCCGGAAGTCTCCAGCCGTGACACCAGCGCGTTCATGTCGATCTGGTTGCCGGGCTTGGCGTGAAAGGTCTGCGCCTCGACGAGTTCCGCCGGCGGAATGCGTTGAAGCAAGGCGTTCGCGGTGGTGAGAATGACGGCGCGGTGCGGCTTCTTCGCCAGCGCGATCATCGCTGCCAGCGCATCGAGCCGCCTTGCGGCGGCGTCGGCGCCGGGCGAGACGCGGTCGTAAGGCAGGCAGTCCCAGGCCGGCAGTTCCAGCACCGGCAGGCCCGGCGCGGCAAAGGCAAGCGCCTCGACGATCGCCGGCAGACGCTGGCCGTCGCGCGCCACGAACAGCACCGGCTTGTCAGGGGCGATCTCGTGCGCAGCCTGCACCAGCGCAAAGGCTTCGTAGCCGTCGGCGACGCCATCGACGATGAACTGGCCGGCGCGGCCTTTCGGCAGACCGATCGTAGGGATAAGGCTCATGGCTACACGTTGTTCAGAAGGTCATCTCCCGGCGCGAAGCCAGGATTTTTTGCAGGACGGTACAGTCGATATCCGCCGGAACCGGGCGTTCGCCAGTGACGAGAGGCAGGAATTCGGTGTCGGGAATGTCGAGGAGCCTCTCATATTGGTCGATTTCGTCGCCGGTCAAGGCGCCGATCTCGGCATCGGCGAAGCTGCCGAGTATAAGGTCCATCTCGCGCATGCCGCGGTGCCACGAACGAAACAGAAGCTTGCGGCGGCGGGCATCGAGCCCCTCGCTTGATCGTTTCGTTCCGGTCATCTTGCAACATCCTTGCCCAGGCGGCGCATATAGCGTGGATAGAAGGCGGTGTCAGCCTTGCGCTACAGTCGCCGCAACATAAGCTGACATCATGCGTCCCTCCCTCCTCGATCCGCTGTTTGTCCCGATCACCTCGCTTGCCGGGGTCGGGCCAAAAGTTGGCGCCCTGATCGAAAAAGTCGTAGCAGCCGACCTCGGCGACCGGGCCGCGCGCGCCGGGGATCTCTTGTTCGTGCTGCCGCATACTGTCATCGACCGCCGCAACCGGCCTGGCATCGCCGGCTCGGCGGAAGGCGCCATCGTTACGCTCGACGTCCGCATCGACCGCCACCAGCCGCCGCCACGCGGCAACAGGTCGGTCCCGTACCGGGTCTACGCCCATGACGACACCGGCGAGATCGCGCTGACCTTCTTCCATGCCCATGCCGCCTATCTCGAAAAAGCAATGCCCGTAGGCGAGCATGTCGTCGTCTCCGGCCGCATGGAATGGTTCAACGGCCGCCCGACCATGGTTCACCCCGACCATATCGCACTTGCCGACGACGCGGAAAACCTGCCGCTGGTCGAGCCGGTCTATCCGCTGACCGCCGGGCTCTCGGGCAAGGTACTGCGCCGGGCCATCGGCCAGGCGCTGGCCCGCCTGCCGGTGCTGCCCGAATGGCAGGACGGTGAGTTCCGGCGCCGCCATGCCTTTCCTGCTTTCAGCGATGCGCTCAACCGCATCCACAATCCTGCCGACCCGATCGACGTCTCCGTCGACGGCGCAGCGTGGCGGCGCCTTGCCTATGACGAGTTCTTGGCCGGCCAGGTATCGCTGGCGCTGGTGCGGGCCAAGGTCCGCCGATTATCTGGCCGGCCATTGGTCGGCGACGGCCGCATAGTCGAACAACTGCGCGTGGCACTCCCCTATTCGCTGACCATGTCGCAGGAAATGGCGCTTGCCGAAATCAACGCCGATCTCGGTGACCCCGAACGCATGCTGCGCCTTTTGCAGGGCGATGTCGGCTCCGGCAAGACGGTGGTCGCGCTGCTTGCCATGGCGCGTGCCGTCGAGGCCGGCGGCCAGGCGGCATTGATGGCGCCGACCGAAATCCTGGCGCGCCAGCATCTGGCAACAATTGCGCCGTTGGCGGAACGGGCCGGCCTGCGTGTCGCCGTCCTCACAGGTCGCGAAAAGGGCCGCGAGCGTGCCGACACGCTGACCGGGCTGGCCAATGGTGACATCGACATCGTCGTCGGCACCCATGCGCTGTTCCAGGAAACGGTGACGTTCCGTGACCTCGTGTTCGCCGTCGTCGACGAGCAGCACCGTTTCGGCGTCCATCAGCGCCTTGCCATTACCGCCAAGGGCGATGCGCCCGACATGCTGGTGATGACAGCAACGCCGATACCGCGGACGCTGGTGCTGACTGCATTCGGCGACATGGATGTGTCGAAGCTGACGGAAAAGCCGGCCGGCCGCCAGCCGATCCGCACCGTCACCTTGCCGCTTGAACGGCTCGACGAACTGATCGGACGCATGCTCGACGCCGTCGCCGATGGCCAGAAAATCTACTGGATCTGTCCGCTGATCGAGGAATCCGAGGAGATCAAGCTGATGTCGGCCGAGGACCGTTTTGCCTCGCTGAAGCCGCTGTTCGGCGACCGCATCGGCCTGGTGCACGGCCGCATGAAAGGCACCGACAAAGACGAGGCGATGCGCGCCTTCAAGCAGGGCGACACCCGTATCCTGATCGCCACCACCGTCATCGAGGTCGGCGTCGATGTGCCTGATGCGACGATCATGGTCATCGAGCATGCCGAGCGTTTTGGCCTCGCCCAGTTGCACCAATTGCGTGGCCGGGTCGGGCGTGGCGACAAGCCTTCATCCTGTGTGCTGCTCTACAAGGACCCGCTCGGCGAGACGGCAAAACGCCGTTTGTCGGTGATGCGCGAGACCGAGGACGGTTTCCGTATCGCCGAAGAGGATCTGAAGCTGCGCGGCGAAGGCGAGTTGCTCGGCACCCGCCAGTCCGGCACGCCGGGCTTCCAGGTGGCGCGCATCGAGGCGCATGCCGACCTGCTCGAGGCCGCACGCGACGATGCGCGGCTGATCCTGTCGCGCGATCCGGAACTGCAGTCCGAACGCGGCACGGCGCTGCGCCTGTTGCTCTATCTGTTCGGCCGCGACGAGGCCGTGCGGCTCCTGCGTGCCGGCTGAGGCATCGTGTCGAGCGGAGGATTGGCAAGCGCGCCGTGGATATGCTCGCCGTTCACCGTCACCATTTTGACAGCTGGCGCCACCAGGCCGGCCGACACGATCAGCTTGGCTCCGTCCTCGATCGTCATGTCGAGCAGCACAATGTCGGATTTCGGCACATACATCAGAAAGCCGGTCGTCGGGTTGGGCGTACACGGCATGAACACGGCAATCAGCGGATCGCCTTCCCGGTCGAGCTTCTGGTTGATCTCGGTTTCCTTCTCGCTGGCGACGAAGACAAGCGACCAGACCCCTTTGCGCGGATATTCGACCAATCCGACCTGCCGGAACATGTCGCCCTTGTTCGACAGCACTGTCTCGAAAATCTGCTTCAGCGAACGGTAGATGCCGCGCACCAGCGGCATGCGGCCAAGCAGGCGCTCGCCGAAGTTGACGATGGCGCGGCCAACGATATTGGCGGTCATAAAGCCGATGAAGGTGATGAGGATCAGGGCAACGATCAGCCCAAAACCCGGCACTGGAAACGGCAGGTACGTGTCCGGATTGTAGCGTACCGGAATGTAGGGTTTCACCCAGGAATCGACCCAGCCGATCAGCGACCAGGCAATGTAGGCGGTAATCGCCAGCGGCGCGCAAACGACGAAGCCGGTCAGGAAATAGTTTCTCAGCCGGGTCATGCCTGAGGTCTTGAGAGCATCCGACATGGTTCACCGCAGCGTGTGTTTGCAGCGCGACACTACTGAACCCCAAGGCGCTTTGGAATGGCGAAGTTTTTAAAAGATCAACTATGCCGCGGCTTCCAGCGGTTCGATCTTCTCGAGCTCCGGTGCGAGTTTCTTCGCCTCGGTTTCAAGTTCATAAGCCTGCTGAAAATTCATCCAGAATTCCGGCGTGGTGTTGAAGAACCTGGCGAGGCGAAGCGCGGTATCAGGAGTCAGGCCGATCTCTTCCTTGGCAATGCGTTCGATACGGGTACGAGGAAGATTGAGCTTCTTCGCCAGCGCACCGGCACTCATACCGAGCGGGACGAGATATTCCTCGCGCAGGAACTCTCCGGGGTGAATTGGACGTACGAACTTGAGCATGGTTCAGAGACCTCAAGGGTTTAGGGCAAGTGCCCGCTCAATGGTAGTCGACGATCTCCACCTCTTCGGCGCCAGCGTTGGTCCATTTGAAGCAGGCATTGGTCGTTGATACGAATTGAATGCTGCCCAGCTCTGCTCCCTTCAGGGCTTCAAGGCGATTTCCGGGTGGCGATCGTTCAATTGTCCGGCGTTTTCGATCGCTCGAAGACGACGTTCGCCACGGGCAACCAGATCCGGTGGAAAACCTTTCGGTGCCTTCCCCTCGGCAACCGCTTCCACCGCTTTGCCTTTGAACGAAACGATCAACTTGGACCCTATCGGTAGCCGTTTGGAACCGATCATTCCACCGTTACCGATTTCGCCAGATTGCGCGGCTGGTCGACATCCGTGCCCATGAACACGGCGGTGAAATAGGCGAGCATCTGGATCGGCAGTGCGTAGATGATCGGCGAGATGATTTCCGGTACGTCCGGCAAAACGATCGTCTCCATCGTCTTCACCGTGGCGTGCGCGGCGCCCTTGCTGTCGGTGATCAGGATGATCTTGCCGCCGCGCGCCGCCACCTCCTGCATGTTCGAGACGGTCTTTTCGAAGATACGGTCATGCGGGGCGATGACGATGACGGGCATGTTCTCGTCGATCAGCGCGATCGGGCCGTGTTTCAACTCGCCGGCGGCATAGCCTTCGGCGTGGATATAGGAAATTTCCTTGAGCTTCAGCGCGCCTTCCAGGGCCAGCGGAAAATTGGTGTCGCGGCCGAGATAAAGCACATTCTTGTAGTGCGAGAGGTCGCGCGCGACCTTTTCGATCTGCCCGTCGAGCTTTAGCACCTGGTTCGCATAACGCGGCGCTTCCGACAGCTCGCGTATCAGCGTTTTCTCCTGCTCCTGCGAAATCGTTCCGCGCGCCACGCCCGCCCGCACCGCCAGCGAGGCCAGCACGGAAAGCTGGCAGGTGAACGCCTTAGTCGAAGCGACGCCGATCTCCGGGCCGGCCAACGTCGGCAGGATGACGTCGGATTCGCGCGCCATGGTCGATTCGCGCACATTGACGACCGCGCCGATCTTCATGCCGGCCTTGCGGCAGTAGCGCAGCGACGCCAGCGTGTCGGCGGTCTCACCCGATTGCGAGATGAAGAAAGCGGCATCGTTCTTCGACAGCGGCATCTCGCGATAGCGGAACTCCGAAGCGACATCGATGTCGACCGGCAGCCGCGCATAGCGCTCGAACCAGTATTTGCTGATCAGCCCGGCGAGATAGGCGGTGCCGCAGGCCGAGATCGCCAGCCGGTCGATCTTGGCGAAATCGAACGGCAGGTCGAGCGGCTTCGAGACGCCGCTGATGAAATCAACATAATGCGCCAGCGTGTGCGAGATCACTTCCGGCTGCTCATGGATTTCCTTTTCCATGAAATGGCGGCGGTTGCCTTTGTCGACCATGAAGCTCGTGCTGAGCGACTGTTGGCGTTTGCGGTCGACCTTGTTGCCGCCCATGTCGAAGATATCGACCTCGTTGCGGCGCACCACCGCCCAGTCGCCGTCTTCCAGATAGGTGATCGAATTGGTGAAAGGGGCAAGCGCAATGGCGTCGGAGCCAAGGAACATCTGGCCGTCGCCATGACCGACCGCGAGCGGCGGGCCATTGCGCGCGCCGACGATCAGATCCTCGTCGCCCTTGAACATGATGGCGAGCGCAAAGGCGCCTTCCAGCCGCTTCAGCGCCTTGTGCGCCGCCTCAACCGGCTTCAGCCCCCTGGCCAGTTCGCGCGCCACCAGATGCGCGACGACTTCGGTATCGGTCTGTGAGGCGAAGCTGTAGCCGTCGCGCATCAGCTCGTCGCGCAATTCGGCGAAATTCTCGATGATGCCGTTATGGACGATGGCGACGCCGTCGGAAAAATGCGGATGCGCATTGCTCTCGTTCGGAACGCCATGCGTGGCCCAGCGCGTGTGGCCGATGCCGATCATGCCGTCGAGCGGTTCGTCCTTCAGCAGGCGCTCGAGATTGACCAGCTTGCCCTCGGCGCGGCGGCGGTCAAGCCTGCCGTGCTCGATCGTGGCGACGCCGGCCGAGTCATAGCCGCGATATTCGAGCCTTTTCAGCGCATCGACGATAAGCGGCGCGACCGGCGAGTCACCGACAATTCCAACGATACCGCACATGGCGCCTGCCCCCGATTCCGACCTCAAACCCGGCACTATTTAGAGACTGCCGGGCTGCCGCGAAAAATCACATTCCATTTCGTCCGGTATCAGCCGGACTATCCTGCACAGATGCACCATGACAGGGCGCACTTGCAATCCGGTTACTGCAATTGCTCAGTTTCTCCGCTTATGTATCCTATCTCGGCTCAACGGCTCCAGAAATCAGTCAAAGACATGATGCGGCTATGAACGAACGAATTGACACGGTGACGCTTTGGCGTCCGGTTGGTCCCCGCGAACTGGAGTTGATCCAGAGGGCAGGGATGCGCGCCTTTCCTCCTCGACTTGCCGATCAGCCGATCTTCTATCCGGTTACCAGCGAGGCCTATGCCACCCAGATCGCCCGAGACTGGAACGTGCCCGCGAGCGGATCAGGTTTCGTGACGCGTTTCGAGGTGAGTCGCAGCTTTCTGGACCGTTACAGCGTCCAGCATGCCGGCAGCCGGGCGCATCTGGAATACTGGATTCCGGCCGAAGACCTGTCGGCCTTCAACGATGCAATCGTTGGCGAAATCCAGCTTGTCGCCGAGTTCCGCTAGTCTACCCTTTTTTGCGGGCCGCCGCGGCCTGAGAAAAACGCTCTCGCAACTCCTTGCCCTTGCCGGGTAGAGTCCGCTGGCGGGCGCGGCCGAAAGCCAGCGCATCGTCGGGTACGCTTTCGGTAATGACGCTGCCCGAGGCGATGTAGCCGCCCTTGCCGATGGACACCGGCGCCACCAGCGAGGAGTTCGAGCCTATGAAGGCGCCCTCGCCGATATCGGTGAAGAATTTCGAATAGCCGTCATAATTGCAGGTGATGGTGCCGGCGCCGATATTGGCGCCGGCACCGATGCGGGCATCGCCGATATAGGTCAGATGGTTGACCTTCGCGCCCTCCTCGACGATCGCCTGCTTGACCTCGCAGAAATTGCCGACCTTGGCCTTGGTTCTCAGATCGGCCCCGGGCCGCAGCCGCGCGAACGGCCCGACATCGCAATTCGACGCGATGGTGGCGCCTTCGATATGGCTGAAGGCATGGATCTTGGCCCCCGTCGCGATTTTCACGCCCGGCCCGAACCAGACATTGGGTTCGACGACCGTATCGGCGCCGATCTCGGTGTCGTGCGAGAAGAACACAGTTTCGGGCGCGATCAGCGTAACGCCAGAAAGCATCGCCTCGCGCCGCCGGCGCTGCTGCCAGATACCTTCCGCCTGGGCAAGCTCGGCACGGTTGTTGATGCCGAGCGCGTTCTCGAAACTGGCTTCGGTGGCGACGACATCAAGTCCCTGGGCAGCGGCGATCTCGACGATGTCGGTGAGATAATACTCGCCCTTGGCGTTCTTGCTGCCGACTTGATCGAGCAGCTTCAGCGCGTGCCTGCCGGCGACCGCCATCAGCCCGCCATTGCAGAAGGTGATCTTTTTCTCCTCGTCCGAGCAGTCCTTCTCCTCGCGGATGGCCACGAGCTTGCCGGCCTTTTCGATAAGCCGGCCGTAGCCCGAAGGATTTTCCGTACGGAAGCCGACCACGACGACGGCCGCACCTTCCGCCAGCTTCAGCCTCGCCGCCGCGAGCGCTTCCGGATCGATCAACGGCGTGTCGCCAAACATCACCAAGATATCGTCATAACCTTTTGATATTGCTGCACGTGCGGCAAGCACGGCGTGCGCGGTGCCGAGACGTTTTTCCTGAACGAAAGCCTCGGCCCTCGGCGCAAACTTGAGTGCAGCCTTGCGCATCTCATCGGCGCCATGGCCGATCACCAGCGCCAATTCGCCGCTGCCGGCGGCTTCGGCCGCCTTGACGACATGGGCAACCATCGGCAGGCCCGCGATTGTGTGCAGCACTTTCGGCACTGCACTCTTCATGCGCGTGCCTTCACCGGCGGCGAGGATGATGGACAGGCAGGATCTCTGGCTCATGGGGACAGCAACCGTTGAAAGGGGTCTGGAATCGAAGCGTTAGTAGCACCGGCGCCATGCTGCACCAATGCGGTTAAATTCCGGTGAGACGGTGGAACCTCCAACCCGCGACACGCTCAAGCCGATCGGCTCAGGCGGCTTCCGCCTCGTTGCGTGATGCGAAGCTGGGGGCTCGGCCACGGCCGTATTGCCGTGGCGAACAGTTCATGACCCGCTTGAAGGCTGTGCTGAAGGCGCTTTCGGATTCGTAGCCGAGCGAAAGCGCTATGACGGCGACGGGATCGCTGGAATTCGTCAGCCGGTCGCCAGCCAGCAGCATTCGCCAGCGCGTCAAATAGTCCATCGGCGACGCGCCAACCGTCTCCTTGAATCTGAGCGCAAAGGTCGATCGCGACATGCCGGCCCGTTCCGCCAGTTCCTGTAGCGTCCAGCCATGCGCCGGATCGTCATGCATGGCCCTGATCGCCGCGCCGATCTGTTTGTCCGCGAGGGCAAAGAGCCAGCCGATGCCACCTTTCAATCCTTCCGAAAGATGCAGCCGCAGCGCCTGAACCAGCATCATGTGGGCGAGGTGCTGGATCATCAGAAAGCCGCCCGGCTGCGGCTCGCGCAGCTCCTGCATCATCCGCTCCACAGACCAGCGCAGCGCCGACTGGTCCGACTCTTTGCGGATATGCACAATGGCTGGCAGCATCCGCAACAGCATGCCGGCATGATTGCCGCCAAGCGCGAAGCGGCTGCTGACCAGAAAGAAATCACCACCGCCATTGTGGGTCACGACCCCGCCGGCTCGCGCAGGCGGAAAAATCTTGACGGCTTCAACAGGCGTCAAGCTCATGTCGCTTGCAAGGCGGAAAGGCCGTCCACTCGGCAGCAGGAAGCTGTCTCCCGTCTCAAGGCGCACTGCGTCAGCAACACCCTCCACAGACAGCCAGCACCGGCCGGAGACCACCGCTCCGGTCTTGATGCTTTGCTGCTGGTCGGGGAACTGGATCGACCATTCACCACCAGCATCGAAACCGGCCGACATATAGTTTCGCGGCTTCAGCAGCGAGAGCACATCTGAAAGGGGATCCACAGGTCATTCCGGACGATTGCGAAGATAATACGGACTTTACCGCATAGATCGTATTTTCTCAAGCGCCTATCACGACACAACTGAGCCGCGAAAATGGTCGTGGCCAGAAACGAACAAGGAGAAGTCGTGGTGCGTGTTTTCGTTACCGGAGCGACCGGATTCGTCGGTTCTGCCGTCGTTCAAGAACTCATCGGCGCCGGCCATCAGGTGCTCGGCCTCGCCCGCTCGGCGGCGTCGGCCAAGTCGCTTGCGGCCACCGGAGCCGAGGTGCATCGAGGTGACCTCGAAGCCCTCGAAAGCCTCAGCAGGGGCGCAGCGGCAGCTGATGGAGTGATCCATACCGGCTTCAACCACGACTTCTCGAAATTCGCGCAAAATTGCGAGATGGACCGGCGCGCCATCGAGGCCTTGGGCGGTGCACTCGAAGGCTCCGAGCGGCCCCTGCTCGTCACCTCCGGGACCGCGCTCCAGGCGCGGGGCCGTATCGCGACCGAGGAAGATGCGCCTGTCCCATCTTCCGCTTCGTATCCCCGCGCCTCCGAAGCGACAGCCGCCGCGCTGGCGGCACGCGGCGTGCGCGCGTCGGTTGTGCGCCTTCCTCCGTCGGTCCATGGCCAAGGCGACCATGCCTTCGTTCCTATTCTCATCGACCTCGCTCGCGAGAAGGGCGTGTCGGCCTATATCGGCGAAGGGCTCAATCGCTGGCCTGCCGTGCATCGGTTCGATGCCGCCCGCGTCTACCGGCTTGCGCTCGAGCATGGAGCCGGTGGCGGGCGATATCACGCGATCGCCGAAGAAGGCGTGCCGTTCAAGGACGTCGCCGGCGTGATCGGCCGGCGCCTGGACGTGCCGGTCGTCGCCAAGTCCGCGGAAGAAGCCGCCGATCATTTTGGCTGGTTCGCGATGTTCGCGGCGATGGATGTCCCGACCTCGAGCGAACGAACCCAGGCGCTGCTGGGGTGGCAGCCGAGCGGACCCGGGCTGATCGCTGATATCGACCAGCCGGGCTATTTCGAAGGCTGAACAGACCCATGTCGGGCGGCAAACCTATCCCAATTGCCCCAGCACCGGAAAATTCTCGAGCAACCAATAGGACACCGCCTGCACGCCGCCGGTCAGGAAAAACACGCCGGCGACCACCAGCAACGCGCCGATGGCCTTTTCGACGCGGCCGAGATGGACGCGGAATTTCCCGAGAAAGCGCATGAAGGCGCCTGAAAACAGCGCCGCAACGAGGAAGGGAATACCGAGGCCGAGCGAATAGGCGGCGAGCAGCAGCGCGCCCTCGCCCACCGTCTCGCGGCCGCCGGCAAGCGTCAGGATCGGCCCCAGCACCGGGCCGATACAGGGCGTCCAGCCAAAGGCGAAGGCCAGGCCCATGACGTAAGCGGCGATCAGGCTGGCCGGCTTGCCTTGTGACTGGAAGCGCGCCTCGCGTGAAAGCAAAGGGATGCGCAGTACGCCGAGGAAATTCAGCCCCATCAGGATGATCAGCACGCCTGCCGCCATTGCCAGCGGCTCCTGCCAGACTCGCAGCAAATGGCCGATGGTCGAGGCGCCGGCGCCGAGCGCGACGAAGACGGTCGAGAAGCCGAGCACGAAGGCGATTGAGGAATTAATCAGCGCGCCTCGCGCGCCGGCCTTTGCCGTAATGCCGGCCTCGCCGCGGAAATCGTCGACCGACACGCCGGCCATATAGCACAGGTAAGGCGGCACCAGCGGCAGCACGCAGGGGGACAGGAAGGAAATTGCTCCCGCCCCGATCGCACTGACATAGCCGACGTCCAATGCCATTTCCGTCTCCCGATGACTGCGCAGCCATATAGCCGCGACAACAGCCGTCCGCCAATCACCATCGCGTGGCCCCATCACATTGGGTAGCAAGTCGGCGCCCGCCCGGGAAGAAAGGGCAGCCAGGCAGCGTTGATCAAACGAAACTGCGTTGTTCCGCACGCTTTTCGAAATGACCCAGGGAGAAGTCCATGAAAACGATCGCAATTGGCATAGCCGCGCTTTTGCTCGGCACTGCCGCATCCTTCGCTGCCGAGGCGTGGAAGGAAGCGGAGGTCGGCGGCACCAAGATCTACACCGACGCCAGCGGCATGACGCTCTACACCTACGACAAGGACGAGGCGGGCAAGTCGAACTGCTACGACAAATGCGCCGCCAATTGGCCGCCGCTGAAGGCTGACGCCAACGCCAAGGCCGAGGGCGAGTGGACGATCGTCGACCGCACCGACGGCACCAGGATGTGGGCCTACGAAGGTAAGCCGCTCTACACGTTCATCAAGGACAAGAAGGCCGGCGACGTGACCGGCGAGGGTGTCGGCGGCGTCTGGCATATCGCCAAGGCCGACTAGGCCTTGAGCTTCTGATCGGCTGTAACAGGCAGCAACACGGCTGGTCGCTGGGAACTCGACCCAACCGCCCCGGCGGCCAGCTTTTCAGCACGGTACTTCCTTGCGACTGTCCGAGCAAAATGCCGGGCAAGCGATTGCGCGCTTCACAGCATCTGTTCAAGCAGGGCTGGCGCGTGCTCGATGTTTCTCTTATATCCGCGGGAGAGTTTGTCCCGTTCTCCAGGATCAATTGTCGGGTTTGTCCAGCGATAGGCTGCTCATTTCCCTTGTCCAGGATTGCGGAAATCGCATGGCGCGCCGTTGGGTTGCGCATTCGCTACAGGGCCGCATTTTGACTGCTTGGCCTTGACCGGATGCAAAAGCGCGGCCATGTGAGCGACACATTGAACGAGATTTCGTCGCGCGCAGCGGAATTCTTCTGCCGCATCACAACTGATATGAGACCGTATGGACGTCGTCGTCGTCGAATCGCCGGCCAAGGCGAAGACAATCAACAAGTACCTCGGCAAGAACTACAAGGTTCTGGCCTCGTTCGGCCATGTCCGCGATCTGCCGGCCAAGGATGGCTCGGTGCGTCCGGATGAGGACTTTGCCATGTCCTGGGCCGTCGACACCGCGTCTGGAAAGCGTCTCGCCGATATCGCCAAGGCGGTCAAGGACGCCGACGGGCTGATCCTCGCCACCGATCCGGACCGCGAGGGCGAAGCGATCTCCTGGCATGTCCTGGAAGTGCTGAAGCAAAAGCGCGCGTTGAAGGACAAGCCGGTCAGCCGCGTCGTCTTCAACGCCATCACCAAGGCGTCCGTGCTGGAGGCGATGGCCAATCCGCGCCAGATCGACGCGCCGCTGGTCGATGCCTATCTCGCTCGCCGTGCGCTCGACTATCTGGTCGGCTTCACGCTGTCGCCCGTGCTGTGGCGCAAGCTGCCCGGCGCCCGCTCCGCCGGCCGCGTCCAGTCGGTGGCGCTGCGTCTGGTCTGCGACCGCGAATCCGAGATCGAGCGCTTCATCCGCGAGGAATACTGGCAGGTCGCCGCCATTCTCGGTACGCCGCGCAAGGATAATTTCGAGGCGCGGCTGACCGCCTTCGAGCGCAAGAAGCTGCAAAAGCTCGACATTTCCAACAAGGCGCAGGCCGACGACATCAAAGCGATGCTCGAAGGCGCCAGCTTCAAGGCGGCGTCGGTCGAAGCCAAGCCGACCAAGCGCAATCCCGGGCCGCCCTTCACCACCTCGACGCTGCAGCAGGCAGCCTCATCGGGCCTCGGCTTTTCGGCCAACCGCACCATGCAGGTGGCTCAGCGGCTCTATGAGGGCATGGAGATCGGCGGTGAGACCACCGGCCTGATCACCTACATGCGAACCGACGGCGTGCAGATGGCGCCGGAGGCGATCTCTGCCGCGCGCGATGCGATTGCCAAGGAATTCGGCCCTAAATACCTGCCTGAAAAGCCGCGCTACTATTCCGCCAAGGCCAAGAATGCCCAGGAGGCGCACGAAGCGATCCGTCCGACCGATTTCATGCGCACGCCGGCTTCCGTCAGGCAGTATCTCGACGCTGACCAGGCGCGGCTTTACGAGATGATCTGGAAACGCGCCATCGCCAGCCAGATGCAGCCGGCCGAGATAGAGCGCACCACGGTCGAGGTCGAGGCCATCAACGGCCCGCGCACCGCCGAGCTTCGTGCTGTAGGCTCGGTTGTTCGCTTCGACGGCTTCCTTGCCGCTTACATCGAGCAGAAGGAAGAAGATTCGGAAGACGAGGAAAGCCGCCGCCTGCCCGAGATCCGTGCCGGCGAGCAGCTCACACGCGAGGCGATCAACGCCACCCAGCACACCACCGAGCCGCCGCCGCGTTATTCGGAAGCTTCGCTGATCAAGAAGCTGGAAGAGTTGGGCATCGGCCGGCCGTCGACTTATACGGCGATCCTGAAGACGCTCGAGGATCGTGACTATGTCACCATCGACAAGCGCAAGCTGGTGCCGCAGGCCAAGGGCCGGCTATTGTCGGCCTTCCTCGAAAGCTTCTTCGAGCGTTATGTCGAGTACGACTTCACCGCTTCGCTGGAGGAAAAGCTCGATGAGATTTCCGACGGCAAGCTCGCATGGAAGGACGTGCTGCGCGATTTCTGGAAGGATTTTTCCGGCGCCGTCGCCGACATCAAGGAGTTGCGCGTCACCGACGTCCTCGATGCATTGAACGAGGAACTGGCGCCGCTGGTCTTTCCCGCGCGGGAAGACGGTTCGAACCCGCGCATCTGTCCGAAATGCGGCACCGGCAACCTGTCGCTGAAGCTCGGCAAGTTCGGCGCCTTCGTCGGCTGTTCGAACTATCCCGAATGCTCCTTCACCCGCCAGCTCGGCGACGCCGCCAATCCCAATGGCGAGAACGGCGGTGGTGAAGACGGCACCAAAGTGCTCGGCAAGGACCCCTATACCGCCGAGGAGATCACGCTGCGCAATGGCCGGTTCGGCCCCTATATCCAGCGCGGCGACGGCAAGGATGCCAAGCGCTCCAGCCTGCCCAAGGGCTGGACGGTCGATTCGATCGATCACGAAAAGGCGCTCGCCTTGTTGTCGCTGCCGCGCGACGTCGGCAAGCATCCGGAATCCGGCAAGATGATTTCGGCCGGGCTGGGGCGCTACGGGCCGTTCGTGCTGCATGACGGCACCTACGCCAATCTCGACAGCATCGAGGACGTGTTCTCGATCGGCCTCAATCGCGCCGTCTCGGTGATCGCCGAGAAGCAATTGAAGGGCAAAGGCGGCCGCAATGGCGGCACAGCCGCTGCGCTCAAGGAACTAGGCGAGCATCCTGCCGGCGGCGGCAACATAGTCGTGCGCGACGGCAAATACGGGCCTTATGTGAATTTCGGCAAGGTCAATGCGACGCTGCCGAAGGGCAAGGATCCGCAATCGGTGACGATCGAGGATGCGGTGGCGCTCATTGCGGAAAAGGAAGCCAAGGGCGGCAACGGCGCCAGGAAGCCCTTCCGCAAAGCGGCCGCGCCTGCCAAGAAACCGGCTGCGGCCAAAAAACCGGCGGCCAGGAAAAAGGGATAGGACGGGTTGGCGCGCAAAGTCTCCGGAAGAAGCCACGGCGATCTGCGCACCGCCGATACCCGTGCCAAGGTCAGGGACAATTACCGGCCTTCACGCGACGAGATACTGCGTTACATCGCCGAAAATCCGGACCGCGCCGGTAAACGCGACATCGCCAAGGCGTTTGCGCTGCGCGGCGAAGACCGTATCTGGCTGAAGGACGTCTTGCGCGACCTGCAGGATGAAGGCCTGCTCACCAAGGAGCGCAAGCGGCTTGCCCGTATCGGCGCCCTGCCCCACGTCGCGGTGCTCGACATCTTCGGCCGTGACGCCGACGGTGTGCTGCTGGCGCACCCGACCGAAGCGATTGGCAATGGCGAACCTCCGGTCATAGCGATCCGCGTGTCGCGCGGCGGCAATGGCCCGACGCCGGGCATCGGCGACCGCGTGCTGGCCAAGACCTTTCCGACCGACGATCCGGCAGGCCCGGCCTATACGGGCCGGGTGATGAAGATATTCGAGAAGCGCACCGATGCGGTTCTCGGCGTTTTCCGTGTGCTGAAGGACGGCACGTTCCGCATCGAACCGGTGGAAAGGCGTCAGCCGGAGCTGGTCGTCGACAAGGAATTCCAGAACGGCGCCAAGAACGGCGACCTGGTCGAGGTCGAGCCGGCACGGGCCTCGCGCTACGGGCTGCCGCGAGCCAAGGTTCTGGCGGTGTTGGGGTCGCTGACCAGCGAAAAGGCGGTCTCGATGATCGCCATCCACGCACACGACATTCCGCATATTTTCCCAGCCGACGTCATCGCCCAGGCGGAGGCGGTCAAGCCGGCGACGCTTGCCGGCCGCGAGGATTGGCGCGAGCTGCCGCTGCTCACCATCGATCCGGCCGATGCCAAGGATCATGACGACGCGGTGTTCGCCATGCCTGACACCGACGAGAAGAACGCCGGCGGCGTGATTGTCACCGTCGCCATTGCCGATGTCGCTGCATACGTGCGCTATGCCACGGCGCTCGATCGCGAAGCGCTGAAGCGCGGCAATTCGGTCTATTTTCCCGACCGAGTCGTACCGATGCTGCCGGAGCGCATCTCGAACGACCTCTGTTCACTGCGCGAGGGCCAGGATCGTCCGGCGATAGCGGTGCGTATGACTTTCTCGGCCGATGGCCACAAACTCAGACATTCCTTCCATCGCGTCATGATGAAGTCGGCGGCGAAACTCGCCTATCAGCAGGCGCAAGCGGCGATCGACGGCGCACCGGACGACACGACTGGCCCGATCCTCGATACGGTGCTGAAGCCGCTATGGGACGCCTACGCGATCCTGAAGCGCGGCCGCGACACCCGCCAGCCGCTCGAACTCGATCTGCCCGAGCGCAAGATCCTGCTCAAGCAGGACGGCACCGTCGACAAGGTCGTCGTGCCGGAGCGGCTCGACGCGCACAAACTGATCGAAGAGTTCATGATCCAGGCCAATGTCGCCGCCGCCGAGACACTCGAGGCGAAGCGCCAGGCGCTGGTCTACCGCATCCACGATGCGCCCTCGCTCGCCAAGCAGGAATCGCTGCGTGAATTCCTGCAGACGCTCGGCCTGTCGCTGGCGCGCGGCGCGCAAATGCTGCCGAACCAGTTCAACGGCATCCTCGCTCGCGTGCGCGGCGCCGATAATGAGGGGCTGGTCAACGAAGTGGTGCTGCGCTCGCAGAGCCAGGCCGAATATTCGCCCGCCAATATCGGCCATTTCGGCCTCAACCTGAAGCGCTACGCGCATTTCACCTCGCCGATCCGTCGCTATGCCGACCTGATCGTGCATCGTGGGCTGATTGCCGCACTCGGCCTTGGTCCGGGGGGCCTGACGCAGGACGAGGCGGAGCGGCTGGAAGAGGTCTCGGCGCTGATTTCGGCGACCGAGCGGCGCGCGATGGCCGCCGAGCGCGACACGGTCGACCGGCTGATCGCCGCCTTTCTCGCCGAGCGCATCGACGACCGTTTCGACGCCCGCATCTCGGGCGTCACCAAATCGGGCCTGTTTGTCCAATTGCCGCAGTACGGCGCGGATGGCTTCATTCCGGTTTCAACCCTGGGCGGCGACTACTATATATACGACGAAACTGCTCGATCGCTTTTCGGAGAACGCACCGGCAAGGGCTATCAGCTTGCTGATCGCGTCGAGGTTCGCCTGATCGAGGTGGCGCCGATGGCCGGCGCGATGCGTTTCGAGATGCTGACCGAGCCAAAGCCGCTGCCCGGCTCCAAACGGTCGTTCCACAAGGCCAAAGGCCGCGCCCGGGCGTCGCAATCGCGTCCAGGCTCGCGCGGCAGGAGACGGTAATGCCAACAGAACTGCAGGTGGAAGAACGGATTTTCGGTGGCGAACATCACTCGGGCCGGACCGCCCGGCCGCTATGGACGGCAATGAAGCGCGGTATGCTCGGCCGCTGCCCGCATTGCGGCGAGGGCAAGCTGTTTCGCGCCTTCGTCAAGACCGTCGACAAATGCGATCATTGCGGCGAGGAGCTCCACCACCATCGCGCCGACGACCTGCCGGCCTATCTCGTGGTCGTCATTGTCGGCCACATCGTGCTCGGGGCCTTCATGGGTGTCGAGGCGACCTCGACGCTGTCTACCTGGCAGCACATCGCCATCTGGGTGCCATTGACCATCATTCTGGCCGTCGTCCTGCTGCAACCGGTCAAGGGCGCTGTCATCGGCCTGCAATGGGCGTTTTATATGCACGGCTTTGGCGGTGAAGAAGATCTGATCGAGTCGCATCCCGAGGCTTGAAACCGAGGCTGGCGCAATCGGCATGGCTGGACGCCACTTTCGCATCGGAGAAGATTCCGCTAGGTCGACCGCATGGACGTTATGACCAAGGCGGAAGTCGACAAGGTTGAGCGGATCGCGCTCGAGGCCAAGCCTATACGCCCACGCGACGCCGCGACGCTGATCCTGCTCGACCGCAAAGGCGACGAATTCCTGGTGCTGATGGGCCGGCGCCACGCCGGTCATGCCTTCATGCCGGGAAAATTCGTGTTTCCTGGCGGCCGCACAGATCCGGCCGACAGCCGCATCTCAATAGCCACCGCACTTCATCCCGAGGAAGAAGCGAGATTGACCGCTGGTATCGGTCGCACCAGCCCGGCTCGCGCCCGCGCGATTGCCCTGTCGGCAATCCGCGAAACCTATGAGGAGGCCGGCCTGCTGATCGGTCAAAAAGGCGCGTTCGCAACCGCCAGGCGCGACTGGCAGGGCTTTGTCGAACACGGCGTCATCCCATCACTGCAAGCGCTGCGCTTCGTCGCACGCGCCATCACCCCGCCCAACCGGGTGCGCCGCTTCGATACGCGCTTTCTCGCCGCATGGCGCGACGATGTCGCCGTTGAACTGCCGGGTGGCGGTCCGACCAACGAGTTGGAGGACGTCGTTTGGCTGCCGCTGGCCAAGGGCCAGGCAAGCCGATATTCCAGACATCACGCGCACGGTCCTGGAGGAACTGGAAACGCGGCTCGCCTGGGATCCGCTGCTGAGCCCCGGCAGTCCCGTGCCGTTCTACCGGCTTGTCCACAATCGCTTCGTCCGCGAAATTCTCTAGAGCAGCCAGGCATTCCATGACAGTCGATACCCAGCCGCAGGGCAAGGAACGCGTACACTGGCTGCCGATGGTCGCGGCGATCTCGTCGATCAGCGTCGTCGGCATTGCCATCGGCCTTGGCATGCCGCTGCTCAGCGTGATCCTGGAAACGCGTGGCCATTCCGCGTCGATGATCGGTCTCAACACCGCGGTCGCCGGCCTCGCCTCTATCGCCGGCGCGCCGCTCGCCACCCCGCTTGCCATGCGGTTCGGGGTCGCCTGGACGATGCTTGCCATGATCGCCGCCGGGGCGCTGGCCTTTGTCGGTTTCCATTTCGCGCCAGCTTTCTGGATGTGGTTTCCGCTGCGCGTGCTGCTGCATATCGCGCTAACGGTGCTGTTCATCCTGTCGGAATTCTGGATCAGCACCTCGGCGCCGCCACACCGGCGCGGACTGGTCCTCGGCATCTATGCCACCGTGCTGTCTCTCGGCTTTGCCGCCGGGCCTTGGCTGTTCGCCCATCTCGGCAGCAGCGGCTTCCTGCCCTTCGGCGTTACCATCGCCTTGGTTACGCTCGCTGCCATACCGGTCCTGGCGGCACGCAACGAGAGCCCGACGATCGTCTCGGACGGCGAAACCAGCAATTTCCTGCGTTACATCTGGCTGGTGCCGACGGCGACCGCGGCCGTGCTGGTGTTCGGCGCGGTCGAGACCGGCGGCTTTGCACTGTTCCCGGTCTACGGTAGCCGCATCGGCTACTCAGAGGCGGACGCCGCCCTTTTGCTCACCATGATCGGGCTTGGCAACGTGCTGTTGCAGATCCCGATCGGCATGATCAGCGACCGCGTAAGCGACCGTCGCTATCTGCTGATGGCCTGTGCCACCGTCGGGCTTGCCGGTACGGTCTTCATGCCGTACTTCGCGCAGAACTGGCATTTGATGGCAGCGCTTCTGTTCGTCTGGGGCGGTGTGGTCGCTGCCATGTACACAATCGGCCTGGCGCATCTCGGCTCGCAGCTTTCCGGCCACGAATTGGCCTCCGCCAACGCCGCCTTCGTGCTCTGCTACGGCGTCGGCATGGTGCTTGGCCCGCAGGCGATCGGCATCGGCATGGACGCTTTCGGGCCGTCGGGCTTCGGTTGGGCGCTCGGCCTGTTCTTCGCCTGCTATATCGTGCTGGTCGGCACCAGGCTGCTCCACAAAATCCTCTGACTCGGCCCAGCTGCCGACATCGCTCCCACTGCTGACCAACTCCTGACACAACCATGTCAGGAGGGCTCGAGTATATGCTCCCCCAAAGTGCATAAGCAGGGAGACCTCGGATGATCGATAGTGGCTTTGAAACGAAATCGCTGCGGATGGAATTGCTGCTGCTGGTGACCTTTCAGGCACCGGCAGCCGATGTCGACCGCATCATGGAGGCGGTGGTCGCGATCGCGCCGCTCGAAATGGGCAAATATGACAGCAATGCCTTTCAGTCGGCGGACGGCATCGAACGTTACCGGCCGCTTGAAGGTGCCGCCGCCGGCGCCGAGACGGAATTGCGCAGGCGGTCGGGGACTGTCGAGGTGTCGTTCGAACTGCCTGATGACCAGAAGCTCGCCGCACGCGTCGTCGAGGCGATTTATCAGGTTCACAGCTATCAGGAACCGGTGATCCGCATTCAGCCACTGCTTGCCAGCCGCTCCAAGGGTCTCGACGACCGCACCAACCCGAACCGCTGGTGGAACACGACGGGAGACTGGAAGAAGGCGTTACAACCGGAAACCGTCGCGGCGGAGTGACCGGAACCTGGTCGTATCTCGGTTTGAATCTGGCTGTCAGGAAGCCTGCCGATGAATGATGAAGCAAACCGCAAACCGGCAAGCGATCCCCAGGACCTGGCGCGGCTATTGGTTTCTCGCGAGCAAGCGGGAGACGCGGAAGGAATGGCTGCTCTTTACGAACCCGGTGCCATCCTCGATACCGGCAACGGACAGTTGGCCTGCGGCAGAGATGCCATCCGCCGATTTTACGCCAAGTTGGTGGCAGCGGGACGAAAGTTTGATCTCGGAGATCAGCGTCCGGCTATCATCAACAGGGATTTGGCGCTCACTTCCACGCGCCTTGCCGACGGCACCGTTACTGCGGAAATCGCTCGCCGGCAAGGTGACGGGAACTGGCTTTGGGTGATCGATCAGCCGTCCATCGCTCGATATTCATAGCCAGCATTCAAACTGAGACGCCACCCAGAGGACGGCCGGAGGCACACAGGAGCCTCCCGCGGCTGTCGGCACCCAATCAACTTGTCGGGTTTTGGTAGCACTCAATGTCCGCTTCGTCCCCAGCCTCCATCGGCTGGCATAAACCCGGACAACTCATGTGCTACCTAATCCGGACAACTCATCTGCTTACGACACAGAACCTGGACAAGGGTTGACTTTCCGGGCGCGTTCTTTATGTGTCGCGGCAAGTTTCCCGCGTCCGGGTGTTTCCCGTGCTCCAGCGGCCAAAACTCCACGAACATTCAACGGACGAACATCATGGCCAAAGCCGCAAACATCAAAATCAAGCTTCTGTCGACCGCCGACACCGGTTTCTTCTACGTGACCAGCAAAAACAGCCGCACCAAGACGGACAAGCTGTCGTTCCGCAAATACGACCCGGTCGCCAAGAAGCACGTCGAATTCAAGGAAACCAAGATCAAGTAATCGGGTTTTCTCTCGCAGTACCGAAACGCCGCCTTCCGGGCGGCGTTTTTCATTTCGGGGATACAGGGCTAGCCGATGCGATCGCCGCTTGCCGGATCGAACAGATGGAGCGATGCCGGATCAGCCGACAGGCGCACGGCCTCACCCGGCTTCACGCTGGCCCGGCCCATGGCAAACACGCAGACCTGCTGGCCGGCAAGCCTGGCATAGAACTGGGTGGACAGGCCGAGCGGCTCCACGACACCCACCTCGCCCTTCAGCGCGCCATTGTCGGCGAGCCGGATATGCTCGGGCCGCAAGCCGACGGTGATCGCATCGCCATCCCTGAGCGGCAGGCCGTCCGGCAGCCTCAGCTTCTGGCCGTCGGCCAGGATGGCATCCGGCTTGGCGCCCTTTTCAACCACGGCAGACAGAAAATTCATGCCGGGCGAGCCGATGAACCCGGCGACGAACATGTTGACCGGCCGGTCGTACAGATCGAGCGGCACACCGACCTGCTGGACGAGGCCGTCATGCATGACGACGATGCGGTCGGCCATTGTCATCGCTTCGGTCTGGTCGTGGGTGACATAGACCGAAGTGGTCTTCAATTGCTGGTGCAGCGCCTTGATCTCGGCACGCATGTGAACGCGCAGCTTGGCATCGAGGTTCGAAAGCGGCTCGTCGAAGAGAAAGACCTTCGGGTCGCGTACGATGGCACGGCCCATGGCGACGCGCTGACGCTGGCCGCCGGACAATTGCCGAGGCAGGCGCTGCAGAAGCGCATCGAGCCCGAGCCGCTTGGCGGCACTGTCCACCCTTGCATCGATCGCCGGCTTCCCGGCCTTTCTCAGCATCAGGCTGAAGCCCATGTTCTTCGACACGTCCATGTGCGGATAGAGCGCGTAGGACTGGAATACCATGGCAATGTCGCGGTCCTTTGGCGCCATATCGTTGACCAGGCGCTCACCAATATGGATTTCGCCGTCGGAGACCTCCTCCAGCCCGGCGATCATACGCAGCAGTGTCGACTTCCCGCAGCCGGACGGGCCGACCAGAACGACGAACTCGCCGACGGCGATTTCGAGATCGACTGCGTGCAGAACGCGCACCGCTCCATAGTCTTTGCGGACTTTGTCAAGTGTAACGGAGGCCATCGATCTATCCCTTGACAGCGCCGGCGGTAAGGCCGGTGACGAGGTAGCGTTGCAGGAAGGCAAAGAAGACGCAGACCGGGATCAGCGCCAGGATGGAAGCCGCCATCATCTGTCCCCAGTCGACCGCGAATTTGCCGATATAGGTGAGCAGGCCGACCGCGAAGGTCTTCTGGTCGTCGCTGGAAATCAGCATCAGCGCAAACAGCAACTCGCTCCAGGCGGCGGTAAAGACGAAGCCGAGCGTCGCGCCCATGCCGGGCAGCGTCAGCGGCACGATCACCTTGCGCATCGCCTGCAGGCGCGTGCAGCCGTCGATCATCGCTGCCTCTTCCAGGTCTCTCGGGATGCCGTCGAAGAAAGATTGCATCAGGAAGGTCGCAAAGGCCGTATTGAACGCGGTGTAGATGATGACGAGGCCGGTCAGGCTGTTGATGAGGCCGATCTGTCCCATGATGCGGTAGATCGGCGGAATGACCATCACCAGCGGAAAAGTCTGGGTGAGCAAAAGCAGGATGGCCAGGGTCGCCTTGCCGCGGAAGGAAAATCGCGACATGGCGTAGCCGGCCAGCGTGGCAATGACCGTTACGAAGGCTGCCGTCGAAACCGAAACGATAACGCTGTTCAGGAAGTAACGCGGGAAATCGCTGGCTTCGAGCACGGTGACGAAGTTCTGCAGCGTCGTTTGCGACGGCCAGAAAGTGATGCCTTCGGAATAGAGCAGCCGCTCCGGCGTGACCGAGATCTTCAACGTCCAGAAGATCGGGAACAGCGCGAAGGCCATATAGGCGGCGATGGCGCCGTAAAGGCCGATACCGCCGAGGACGCGCGAGGAAGCGGAGCGTCCGGCAATCATCAGACGTGCCTCACCAGCGAACGGCGGATGCCGATAAGCGCAACCGCGTAGACGATGAGCAGCACAAGCAGCAGGACCGCCACTGCGGAGGCATAGCCTTTGTCCAGCGACTTGAACGCGCTGACATAGATATAGACCGGCACTGTGGCGGTCGAACCGGCAGGCCCGCCTTCGGTCATGACGAAGATCAGGTCGGCGAATGTGGCGATCCATATGGTGCGCAGCATGACGGTAATGACGATGGTCGGCGCCAGGAACGGCAGCGTCACCTTGGTGAAGCGCTGCCACGGCGAGGCGCCGTCGATCGCCGCCGCCTCATGCAGTTCTGACGGGATCGACTTCAACGCCGCCAAAAGGGTGATGGCAAAAAAGGGAATGCCGAACCAGACATTGGCGACGATCGGCCCCCACATGGCTGTCGAGGGATCGGAGAGCACGTTGGTTGGCTCGGCTTTCAGCCCCAAGGCGTAGAGCCAATGCGGCAGCGGCCCGATGATCGGGTTGAACAGCCAGGCCCAGGTCAGGCCCGAGAGGAAGGACGGTACCGCCCAAGGCAGGAACACCACGGCCTGCACGATCTTTCTGCCCCGGAACGGCGTATCGAGCAGCAGCGCCAGGCCAAGTCCAAGGAAAAATTGGAAGAACAGGCTGGCTGCCGTCCACCATAGCGTGTTGACGAGCGCCTGCCCGAGCACAGGATCCGACAGCATCGCCTGATACTGCCCAAGCCCGACATATTCGGATTTGAAAGCGGAGAATTTGCGGAACGAGTAGCCGACACCGATAACCAGCGGCACCAGGAGCACGACGACCAGCAGCGCGATCGCCGGGCTGAGATAGAGCCAAGGCTCGATCACGGCATGGGATAGCCGCTTCTTTCGCGGCCTGCCGGCGGATCGGATTTCGGACACGGCATAGGTCATTGGTACTGGATCGTCTCCTGGGTAACCACGGGCTGGCGACAGCGCCTTCCCCGTTTACGGGGAGATGCCGGTCCACCCTCCGCAGCTGCAGCGCAGCTGCTGCGGAGGACGGGCAGGCAGATGAGAGGCAACACGAGCCACGACGGGTTGGCGCCGCCCTCATCCGTCACTTCGTGACACCTTCTCCCCGTGAACGGGAGAAGGAAGAAGAGCTATTTCTTGTTCTTGGCCAGCCAGTCCTGCTGTTCTTTGGTCAGGAACTTGGCCCATTCGTCAGCCACGTCCTTGGCCGCTTTCTGGCCAAGCAGCACTTCCTGAAAATTCTTGATCGCCACCTGGTCTACGAAATTGCCAAGGTTTTCCAGGTGAGTCGGCGGCGTCACCATCTCGTATTTGTCGCCGTTGTTCAGTTCCTCGAACCAGCCTTTGAACTGCTCGGTCCTGAAGTGGGCGTCCTGGTCGGCGCCGTTGTGGATTGGAATGACGCCGACTTCCTTTGCCCATTCCAGATTGTCCTTGGGCGACAACAGCGTCGCCATCAGCTTCCATGCATCGTCCTTGTGCTGGGAATTGGCGAACATCGCCCAGCCGGCATAACCGAGCGTCGGATAGGATTTGCCGCTCGGTCCGACCGGCATCGGCGCCACGGCGAAATCGTCGGCGCTCATCTTGTCGGCGATGCCGAGCAGCGCGTCGGGATCCTGGTTCAGCATGGCGCAGGTGCCGCTGTAGAACCCGGTGACGGTCTCGTTAAAACCCCAGCTCACCGCATCTTTCGGCGCCAGGCCGTTCTTGTACATGTCGGCGAGCATCTGCAGGCCCTTGACCGAGCCTTCCTCGTTGATGGTCGAGGTGCCGTCCTCGTTGAAATACCCGCCCTTGCCGGCGGCGATGTTCATGAACATATGCATGCCGTTGAAGGCGCCCGGGCCGCCGCGCAGGCAGTAGCCGTATTTGCCCGGTATCGCCGAGATTTTTTTGGAGTCCTCGACGAATTCATCGAGCGTTGCCGGCGGACCGTCCAGACCAGCCTCCTTGAACAGCTTCTTGTTCCAGAACAGCGCGTTCAGGTAATAGCCGTAAGGGATCATGTACTGCTTGTTATCGACCGTCGAGCCGAACTGCTTGGCACGCTCGCCAAGCGTTTTGGCATCGTCCCATTTGGCCATGTATGGCCCGAGATCCTCGAGCTGGCCGTTGGTCGCATAGAGACCCATCCAGCGTTCCGGCATCTCGACGATATCGGGCGTGTCGCCGGCCTGCACCATGGTGAGGAACTTCTCGAACGCCTGTCCCCAGGGCAGTGATACCAGCTCGACCTTGACACCCGGATTGGCCGCCTCGAATTCGGCGATCTGCTTCTTGAGGAATTCGGTACGCGGCGGGCTGGTGATGACCTCGACCATCTTGACCGTGGAATCGGCCAGCACGCTGCCGGCGGAAATCGCCAGACCCAAGACGGCACCAAGAAGGATGCTCAGTTTTTTCATGTTCAGCACTCCCATTTTGAACGGCTCCTTTATCTTTTTGCTCTGTCGAAGGCCCGGGCAACATCCGCCCACAGGTCTTCGACACTTTCCAATCCGACACTGAAGCGGATGGTTCGTGGGCTGACGCCGAAGCGCGCCATCGAATTCAGGCCCGGCGTCTGCTCGAGCGAGGCCTTTGCCGGAACGACCAGGCTCTCATGGCCGCCCCAGCTGACGCCGATGCGAAAGAGTTTCAGCGCATCGACGAAAGCCGGGATGTCGACGTCTTCCGTCACTTCGAACGAGAACAGCCCGGCATAGCCGGCAAGCGTCGCCTTGCCTGGATGGTTGGAATAGGCCGGGTGGTTGACCCGCTCGACATGGTCATGCGCTTTCAGCCGTTCGGCGATGGTCAGCCCGCTCTTCATGTGGTGCGGCAACCGCAGCGGCAATGTGCGCAGGCCACGCAGCAACAGCCAGGCCTCGAAAGGCGAAAGTTTGCCGCCGAGATAGGAATAGGTCTGCTCGTTGATATGTCGGATATGGGCGGCCGAACCGGCCACCACACCGGCGACGGTGTCGCTGTGGCCGCCGAGATATTTCGAGGCCGAATGCAGCACCAGGTCGACACCGTGCGAAATCGGCTTCTGGAACACCGGCGTCGCCCAGGAATTGTCGATCGAGGTGATGATGCCCTGCTCTTTGGCCAGCCGCGCGAGCTGGGTTATGTCCTGGAGCTCGAATATCATCGACGTCGGGCTTTCCAGGTAGAGCAGCTTGGCGCCGGGAAGTGCTGCCGCGACCGCGTCCGGATCGGAACCGTCGACGTAGTCGACCTTGATGTTGAGCCGTGGCAAAAGCCGTTCGAACAGCCGGTAGGCATCGCCGTAGCAATTGCGCACGACAACCATGCGCTCACCGGCACCGACGAAAGCAAGCACCGTGGCGCTGATCGCCGCCATGCCGCTGGAAAAGCCGCGCGCGGCCTCCGCGCCTTCGAGAGCGGCGACACGCGCCTCGAACTCCATGACCGTCGGGTTGTCGCCGCGCGAATAGATCGGCTGATGTCGCCTGCCGGCGAATGTGTCGGCCATCTCGGAATAGTTGGCGAAGGTGAAGAGCGAAGTCTGGTAGATCGGCGGGACCACCGCGCCGCCGGGGAAAGGCTCGTCATGGGCGAGAAGCGTCGCTGCCTCGGCGAGATAGTCGTTTTCGAAACCGGCGGGATGATCGCTCATTTCTGGCCTGAAAGTTCGAGTTTGGCCGCGCCGCGCTTCAGATCGTCCTCGACGGTGGCGATCAGCTTGAGCGCCTCGGCCCGGGCCCCCTCCGGATCGTGCGCGGCAATGCGTTCGTAGATGGTGCGGTGGTAAGGAAAGCTGGCGTGGCCGAAATCACGAACGCCGAGCGGATGCTCCCAGAAACGATGGAACAGTTCGTGCATGGCGGCGATGATCTGCTCGAACAGCGGATTGCCGGAACTGCGGTAGATCGACTGGTGGAATTCCCAGTCCTCCTCCGCCGACATCCCGGCGCGGGTGTGGAAGGCCTGCTCCATAATGTCGAGCTTGCGCCCGATCTCGACGAGATCTGCCTGGCCCGCGCGGACGGCGCACAGGGCGGCGGCTTCCGCTTCCAGTGCCCGGCGGATTTCCAGCGTCTGCATCAGGCTGGTGAAATCATTGCCGCCGGCCAGCGTCAGCGGCATGTGCAGCATGTCCAGCGAGACCACTCCCTTGAGATAGGTGCCGCTGCCTTGCCGCCGTTCGACCAGGCCTAGCCCTTCCCAGCGCGTCAACGCCTCGCGCACGGTGTTGCGGCTCACCTTGAGGCGCTCGGCAAGGATTCGTTCGGTCGGCAGTCTCTGGCCGGGCCCGAGAGCTTCCCGCATCACAAAGCCGGCCAGCGCCTTGAGCACCGCGTCGTCACGAGCAGTTGCCTGTATGGGGGAAAGGCCGAATTCGGTCATGCCAACGGGTCACCAAATGGCTC
Source organism: Mesorhizobium sp. M0664 (assembly GCF_040320565.1). Taxonomy (NCBI): domain Bacteria; kingdom Pseudomonadati; phylum Pseudomonadota; class Alphaproteobacteria; order Hyphomicrobiales; family Phyllobacteriaceae; genus Mesorhizobium; species Mesorhizobium sp. M0664. The sequence continues at coordinate 166,089 of NZ_JAMYPW010000005.1, read as the reverse complement.
AATGGTCCAACCAATTTCTGCATAGAAGACAGGGCCTGTCAATCGACTGCGGGCGCATACGCCCTGCCCAAGCCGGCTATTTCAAAGGGCGCTGTCGCTGCCGCAACAAAAACCAAACATTTTCCGGGTCTTGGCGTATAATCCTGATGTGTTTTGAAAATTGGGGGCCGGCCGGCGTTTGGCAGCGGTACGAGGAGGCCACTATGTGCCAGCGCCGGCCGGCCGACCCCACGGACCCAGGAGATGCGGCGGACCTGAGCATCATGGGGTATTCTTCGGGTCGAACCGGCGATCTAGCCTCGTGCCGGTTACGTCTAAGGGCTGCACATTTGCGCAACAACTTATGGAAATCAACCGTTTCTTAACCAAGCCTCGCAAATCGCTTGGATTAAGGTAAATTCGTAACCTTGTCGCGTTGACCCGGCAATTGGTGTTCGGTGCTAAGCCGCCTTGGCGACGACGCGATTGCGGCCGCCGCTCTTGGCTTCGTAGAGCGCAAGGTCGGCGCGTTTCATTAGCGCGGAGACCGTGTCCACCCCTTTCAGCACCGACGAAACGCCGACGCTGACGGTGACTTCGACGGCTTTGCCTTCGGCGCCGACGGGAAACGGCAGTTGGGCGATTTCGGCGCGAATGCGCTCGGCGACCTTTTCGGCCACCGCGCCGTCGGTGTCCGGCATCACCACGACGAACTCCTCGCCGCCGAAGCGGCAGGCCAGGTCGATGCCGCGCACATTCTTGCGCAGCCGCCGCGCGAATTCGCGCAGCACGTCGTCGCCGCCGTCATGGCCATGCGCGTCGTTGATGCTCTTGAAGCGGTCCAGATCGGTGATCATCACCGACAGCGGCCGGCGCCGTGCCACGGCGCGGTCGAACAGCGTCTGCAAATGGCTGTCGAGATAGCGGCGGTTGTGCAGGCCGGTCAGGGCATCGGTCACCGCCATCTCGATGGTCTGGGTGACGCTGGCGCGAAGCTGGTCGTTGTAGCGCTTGCGGCGCACCTGCGTACGCAGCCGCGCGGTCAGCTCCTGCTGGTCGATCGGCCGCATCAGATAATCGTTGATGCCGAGTTCGAGGCCGCGGATGATACGTCCCTCCTCGCCCTCGTCCGCCAGAAGGATGATCGGCAGGAAACGGGTGCGATCGAGCGAGCGCAATTGCGAGCAGAGCCTCAGCGGGTCGAAATCGGCGAAGGCCGTCGAGATCATCACGCATTCATACGGCTGCTCGGCGGCCTGGAAGAAGCCGGCATGCGGATCGTTGGCGACGTCGAGATCGGCACTGCCGCGCAGCATCTTCTGGATGCGCTCGAACGAGGATTTGCGCTCGTCGACCAGCAGCACCTTCGGCACCGCATCGTCGGCAGCGAAGTTGCGGCTCAAAAGCTCCTCGATGCCGATATTGCGTGTCGTCGAGGCGCGCAGCCGCAGCTCGTCGGTCAGCGATTTCAGCCTGACCAGGCTCTTGACGCGCGTCATCAACTGCAGATCGTTGACCGGCTTGGTCAAAAAATCGTCGGCGCCGGCCTCGAGGCCGCGCACCCGGTCCGAAACCTGGTCGAGCGCGGTGATCATCACGACAGGGATGTGCGATGTCGCCGGGTCGCCCTTCAGCCGCCGGCAGACCTCGAACCCGTCCATGTCGGGCATCATCACGTCGAGCAGCACGACGTCGACCTTGCCGTTCTCGCAGATCTCGATCGCGTCCGGCCCGTTGGTGGCGGTCAGGACCTCGAAATATTCGGCGAGAAGCCGAACCTCCAGCAGCCTGACATTGGCTGGGATGTCGTCGACGACGAGGATCCGCGCGGTCATTTCACAAAGCTCCGGCTCGGCTGGAAAGATACATCAGGCATCGCCCAGGTAGGATTTGATGGTTTCGATGAAACGCGGCACCGAGATCGGCTTGGAGATATATGCCTCGCAGCCGCCCTGGCGAATGCGCTCCTCGTCCCCTTTCATCGCGAAGGCGGTGACGGCGATGACCGGGATGACGTGGAGATCATCGTCCTCCTTCAGCCATTTGGTGACCTCGAGGCCCGACACTTCCGGCAGCTGGATGTCCATCAGGATGAGGTCCGGCCTGTGCTGCCGCGCCAGATCCAGCGCTTCCAGGCCGTTGCGTGTGCGCACCGTCTCGTAGCCGCTCGCTTCGATGAGGTCGCGAAAGAGCTTCATGTTGAGCTCGTTGTCTTCGACGATCATAACCTTCTTTGGCATCGATTTCCCGTCCCGGCTGACCTTCCACTCGAAGGGTGCCGTCATGCGCCCCTTGTCGGCACGCACCAAACCTGTTCCCACTATACGGCAATATGATTGACGAAACGCAAACCGGCCGCCCTAAAAGCGTTCGGATTCCAGGTGGGCGAGCTTGCTGCCGGCGACACTTGCCACTACTGCGAAAACAGAACGATTCCGCCCATGAAGGAAGGTAGCGATGGCAAACGCAGCGTCAATGCGCGAGGAAGCGGAAACCATTGCCGTAAAGGCGTTGGGCTTCGTCGCCGCCGATCCGGAACTTCTGCCCCGCTTCCTGGCGATCACCGGCATCGAAGCCCATTCCATCCGCCGGGCGGCAGGCGAGCCGGGATTCCTGGCCGGCGTGCTGCAGTTCATCCTTGCCCATGAGCCGACGCTGATGCGTTTTTCCGAGGAGACCGGAACGCCGCCCGCCGCAGTCGGCAAGGCATTGCGGGCGCTGCCGCTCGGCGACGACAATCATGAGCATTCGGTATGAGCGACGATCCCGAGACGGCGCGGCAGATCGAGGAGCTGGCCGCCGACGACCGGCCGCTGCTGGTGCTCGACGTCGACGACGTCGTGCTCGAATTCATCCGGCCGTTTCCGCATTTCCTCAAATCGCGCGGCTTCGGCCTGACGCTGGCTTCCTTCCGCCTCACCGGCAACATCACCGAAACGGCGAGCGGCCGTTTGATCGAACAGCCCGAGGTTACGGCACTTCTGGGGGAATTCTTTGACGCCCAGGCCGATTGGCAAAGCATCACCGACGGTGCCGAGGATGCTCTTGCAGCGCTTAGCGACAGCGCCGAGATCGTTCTGCTAACCGCCATGCCGCACAAGCACCGCGTGGTGCGCCGTGCGCATCTCGACGCGCTCGGATTGCCCTACCCGCTTTTGACCACCGAAATGGCCAAGGGACCGGCGGTGGCCAAATTGCGCGGCAACAAGGGCCGCCCGGTCGCTTTCGTCGACGATCAGCCGTCCAATCTTGTGTCGGTGCAGAACTCGGTCGCCGATGCGTATCTCTTCCATCTGATGGCCGACAATTCGCTGCGCGCTTTCCTGCCGCCGCCGCCGGACGGCGTCAGAGTCGTCGAAGACTGGCGCGACGCCGCGCCGAAGATCGCGAGCGCTCTGGGGCTTTAATGCGAGCGCTCAGGGCTGCAGCTTCGGTCCTGCCCCGCCATTGTCGCCGCCGTCCGAATCCTCGCCCCCGGTCGAATTGTCCGTTCCATTCGCGCCATCATCGCCCGAGTTGTCATCCTGGCCGGCGCTGTCGTCCTGGACTTCATCCGGCCCCTTCAGCATGGCGCCGTTGACCGCAACGGACCCATCGGCCTTGGTGTTGATCACCCATTCCAGCCGGCCATCCGGCAGCGTCTTGCCAAAACCTTTGACGGCCAGCGCAAAGGGGAAGGCCTGCGCCATCTGCTCATCGCTCTTGGCGCCTTCCTTCAAGGCATCGACGATCCTGTCGTAGCCGGCCACAGCGACGGTCACGGTCGCATCAGGCTTTTCGCCGCCCGGGAAAGTCATCTCGCCTTCCATGGCGACTTCGACGTCGCCATTCTTCACGGTCGAGTGGCCGAGGATTACTTTGGGTTTCTTGGCCTTGAAATCGGCGACCAAAGCCTTGCCGAATTCCCCCGGCAACGGCGGATTCTTATTGAGATCAAAGGCTTCGATCGCCTTCTTCGCCATCGTGTCGAGATCGATATTGGTACCGCCGAAGTTGAGGTCGATATCCGTCGGCACCAGTGGACCAGTCCAGGCGGGCAGCAATTGCCGGGGGATCGTCAGACCGGAGGCCTTGATCCCATAGTTGATCTTGCCGTTCTGGGAGACGCCATCCATGCCGCTAGCCAAATCCAACTGCTTCGCACCCCACTTGCCGACTGGGCTCTCAATTGCGAAATCCTTGAAGGCGTACGTTCCATCGATTCTTTCCCAGACAGGCAACGCCGCAAGGAGACGTGACTTAAGTTCCGCCTGATTTACTTTCAGTTTCGCCTCGTCTTCATTAGCGACGGCAAAAGCAAGCAGATCCATCAACGGCTTTGTCCGAACACCCTTGCCGTTTGCATGCACCGAAAATTCCGGCGCATTGAGGGTGACCGGGAAATTCAACCCTCGCTCGGGATCGTTGATTTTGAGGACTTCAGCAAAATTCAAGATCTTTTCCGCGACAGTGAAATCGATGCCGCCGTTCGCCGATTTCGTCGAATTTAGCGTGGCGGTGCCGGCACCGGCAGAGACATCGGCCTCTTGCTTCGGCTCCCGGGTTTTCATCGTCATAGCGTCCATTGACCCCGTGGCGCTGACGAAGGCCACCAGGGCCGGATCATACACACCGGTGAACTTGTTGTTCGACACCGAAAAGTCGATGTGCTGCGGCCCTTGAGGCCCCTTGAAATCGAACGATCCGGTCAGCGACGTATCCGCCGACACGTCCCACTGCCCGTCCTGGCGCGGCTTGACCCGCATGTCGTAAGGCGTGACGTCGAACTTGAAGGAATCCTGTTTCGACAGCAAAGCGACGAGCGGCTTGAAATCGACGGCGAGTTTGTACGCATCGCCGTCGGCAGTGATTTTCACCAGCCCGATATCGAAACCCTGCCTGCCGAAATAATGTGCCAGATCATCGGTAAGCTTCTTCGCGCCTTGGCTGTCGACGGTCTGGGCGAAAGCGGGCGCGCTAAACGCGACGGCGAGAACAAGTGGCAATACACGCTTCACGTCGATTCTCCGTTGTCTCGGGCCAAATCATTGCTTGTATTAGTGAAACAGCGTTACAGCGGCAAGACGCCGGCTGTAGGCCAAAAGCGCATCCGGCTAAAGCACCAGCCGCACCAGCGGTCGGCCTGGCTTACGTTCGACCAATCGCTGGAACCCGGCCTTCTCGAAGACCCGCGACGAGCCTACGAACAGCCCGATCGAGCGCGAATCCTTCGACAGGTCGATCGGGCAGGCCTCGATCAGCCGCGCGCCGTTCTCGCGGGCGAACTCGATGCCGCCTTGGACCAGGCGGTGCGACAGGCCCTTGCCGCGTGCTTTGGTGCGGATGAAGAAGCAGGAGATCGCCCAGACGCCCGGATCGCTGGCGTCGGCGGGGTCGATCGGCGCCGACCCCCTGCCCTGGTTGTTCCATTCGGGCACGTCGGCACGCGGGCCGATCTGCATCCAGCCGACCGCCTGGCCACCCTCGAAAGCCAGCACGCCGGGCGGCGGCCCGGCCCCGATCCGCGCCTTGATGTGGTCCTTGTTGCGCTCCCGGTTGCTCGCGCGGCGTGCTGCGGGCGACAGCCGGAGCTGTGTGCACCAGCAGCCGTAGCAGGCGCCTTGCCTACCGAAAAGATCTTCGAAATCCGCCCAAAGCTCGGGCACTAGCGGCGCTATGGTCGTATTCATGAGCTCTCTCCCGGCCCACCGCCTTGTCGTGGCATCCGTCCTGACGTACCATTACATTTGTTCTCTTTATGTTCGCAGCGATGGCGGCCCCTGTCAACAATCCCGAACACGGTTTTTGCCGCGACTGCCTGAGTTTTCAGCGCAGCGAGGCACGCCGTTGCGAGCGCTGCGGCAGTCCACGGCTCGCCCGCCATCCGGAGCTCTACCGGCTGCGCCTTGCCCATATCGATTGCGACGCGTTCTACGCGGCGGTCGAAAAGCGCGACAACCCGGCGTTGAAGGACCGGCCATTGATCATCGGCGGCGGCAAGCGCGGCGTCGTCTCCACCGCATGCTACATTGCCCGCATCCACGGCGTGCGCTCGGCAATGCCGATGTTCAAGGCGCTCGAAGCCTGCCCGGAAGCGGTGGTCCTGCCGCCGGACATGGAAAAATACGTCCGCGTCGGCCGTGAGGTGCGCGCCATGATGCAGGCGCTGACGCCGCTGGTCGAGCCGCTCTCGATCGACGAGGCCTTTCTCGACCTCGCCGGCACCGAGCGCCTGCATGGCCTGCCGCCTGCGGTGGTCCTGGCGCGCTTCGCACTCGGCGTGGAAAAGGAGATCGGCATCACCGTTTCGGCCGGTCTTTCCTACTGCAAGTTCCTGGCCAAGGTGGCATCGGACTTCCGCAAGCCGCGCGGCTTTTCGGTGATCGGCGAGGCCGAGGCTATCGGCTTCCTGGCCGAGCAGCCGGTGACGCTGATCTGGGGGGTCGGCAAGGCCTTTGCCGCCACACTCGAGCGCGACGGCATCCGCACCATCGGCCAGTTGCAGCGCATGGAACGTGGCGATCTGATGCGCCGCTACGGCGTCATGGGCGACCGGCTCTACCGGCTTTCGCGCGGCGAGGACGACCGTCGCGTCGTTCCCGACCAGGACGCGAAAAGCGTCTCGGCGGAAACCACTTTCGATACCGACATCGCCTCCGTCGACGAACTGGTTTCGGTGCTGAGGGCGCTGTCGGAAAAAGTCTCGGCCCGGCTGAAGAAATCCGGCATTGCCGGACGCACCGTCGTCCTCAAGCTGAAGACCCAGGATTTCAGGATCCGCACGCGCAATCGCCAGCTCGGCGATCCGACCCGGCTGGCCGACCGCATCTTTCAGACCGGGCTCGAGCTGCTGCGCAAGGAAGCGGATGGCACGAAATACCGGCTGCTCGGCATTGGCGTCAGCGATCTCTCCGACGATGACCGGGCGGACCCGCCCGACCTGGTCGACGTCCAGTCACGCAAGCGCGCCATGGCCGAAGGCGCCATCGACACGCTGCGCGGCAAGTTCGGCCGCAGGGCGGTGGAAACCGGCTATACCTTCGGCAAGGGCCGCGATGCCCATCCGCCCGAACCGGTCGAGGAATGATACCGGCATGTTTGAGATTCAGGTCAGGCCGAGTCGAGAAGGGTGGTTTCCGAGAACCGGAGCGGAGCGCACTTGTGAGTACGTGAGCACTGGATGCGCAGGAAACCGCCTTTCGCAGGCCGGCCTCACCTGAATATCAACTTGCCCCAGTCACGTGCGCTGCAGATCGATCCGGGTGGTCACCACACTCTTCCCGGTTTTCGGATCGGTATCGACGACGATCAGCCGCATGCCATTCTCGCCGTTCTTCTCGACCGTCATTTGCGCCTTGCGATCGCCATTGACCTCCTTGGCCCAACGGATGCCGAGATTGATTGCGTTGCCGGAGCGGCTGCCGCTCAATTGCGCCGGCCCGGTGCGCGATCCGACATAGGTGCCGGTGTATTTCGTCCCGCTCGATTTGAGATCGGCGCTGATGGCGCGCGTTACCACGATAAGACCGCGGCAGCTGCCGTCGAGCGATAGCGAGCTCGACGTTGCGTCGGAATTGAAATGACAAGAGACATTCACCGTCGGCGCATCGGTGGTCACCTTGACGATGCCTTTGCCGGCGAAATTCCCCTGGAATGAGCGAAGAAAATCCGGATCGTCGGCATGCGCTGCCCCGGCCCCGGCCGTCAGGCAGCCGGCAAGTACAAATCGTGCAAGTGATTTCATCGGACCGCTCCTCGTTGGTGTCCAAAACACAGCACGCAAACACTGAGGGACCAACGCTTCCCTCAGCGGCGGGTTCCGGCTTCAACATCACTGTTTGCAACGCTGCACGGCTGGCCCAGTCGAATGCGTCGGCTAGCGGTTGCGATGAGCGCTCCGGCTTGCGACATAGCCGCATGGCACCCGCACCCTCGATCCCCAAGGCCGCGTTCTGGATGGCGCTGTCGATCGCCTCGTTCCTGGCGATGTCGGTGGCCGGCCGCGCCACGACGGCCGAACTAAACGTCTTCCAGGTGCTCGAGCTGCGCTCGGTGATCGGCTTTTTCATCCTGTTGCCGCTGGTCATGATGTCAGGCGGTTTTGCGGCGATGCGCACCGGACGCCCGCTGGCTCATATCGCCCGCAACGTCGTCCACTATACCGGCCAGGCTGCCTGGCTCTACGCCCTGACGCTGATCCCGCTTGCGGTACTGATCTCGATCGAATTCACGACGCCGATCTGGACCGCTTTGCTGGCCGTCGCTTTCCTCGGCGAAAGGCTGTCCCGGCCACGGCTGGCGGCAATCGTGCTCGGGCTGATCGGCGTTGTGATCATCGTGCGTCCGGGCGTCGGCGCGGTCAATCCGGGGCATGTTATCGTGCTGGGAGCCGCGGTCTGCTTCGGCGTCTCGGTGGTTCTCGTCAAGTCGCTGACGCGGACGGACAGCGTCGTGCGCATCATCTTCTGGATGTTGATCATCCAGTCGCTGCTTGGCCTCGTCCCGGCGCTTTACGAATGGCGCAACCCGCCGCTTGAGCTCTGGCCGTGGATCCTGCTCATCGCCTTCACCGGCATGTCGTCGCATTTCTGCATGGCCCGCGCACTTGTCTATGCCGATGCGACGGTCATCTCGCCAATGGACTTTTTGCGCGTGCCGCTGTCGGCGGTGATCGGATGGCTGCTCTATCACGAGCAGATCGACGCCTTCACCGCCGGTGGCGCCCTGCTGATCCTCATGGGAAATCTGCTCAACCTGCAGCGGAGAGCACCGCAACCGGCGGAGATCGCCGCTTCATAAGCGTGCGCTAACTCTTAGACCAGTTCCACCTCGACCACGCCCGGCACCGCCCGCATCGCCGACGCGATCTGCGGCGATACGCGGTAGCGGTTGGGCAACTCGATCTCGACCTCGCCCTCGCCGCCTTCCTTGATGACGATGATGCTCACCTGACTGTCGCCACGCTGGCCAAGCTGCGATTGGATTGTCAATGCCGGTGCGTCATTTCTGACGAAGATGCGCAACGCTTTCTGGATACGGCTTGCCTCTTCCTCCAACGACTGCACGGTCTGGATGCGCAGATTGACGCCTTCAGGCCTGTCCTCGGCCGAAACGGTGATCACCACCGAGCGGCCGGGTTCGAGCAAGTCGCGGTATTGCGCCAGCCCCTCGGAAAACAGCACCGCTTCATACTGGCCGGAGGTGTCGGAGAACTGCACGACGCCCATCTTGTTGCCGGTGCGCGTCTTGCGCTCCTGCTTGGTGGTCACCGTGCCGGCGAGCCGGCCGGCGGCAGCACCGCGTTTGACGGCGGCCGAAAACTCGCCCCAGGTCTGCACCCGCATTTTCTGCAGCGCCGCCTTGTATTCGTCGAGCGGATGCGCCGAGAGATAGAACCCGACCACCTGGAATTCACGGTGCAGGCGGTCGGCGGCGAGCCAGGGATCGGTCGCCGGCAAGTTGAGCGCCTGCGACTGTGCGCCGAGCGAGGCGCCAAAGATGTCATGCTGGCCGGTGACGGCATTCTGCTGCGCCAGCGACGCCAGCCCCATCATCCGCTCGACGCCGGCCATCATCGCCGCGCGGTCATGACCGAAGCAGTCGAGCGCGCCGGCCATGATCAGGCTTTCGAAGACGCGCTTGCCGACGATCTTCGGATCGACCCTTTCACAGAAATCGGCGAGGCTCTTGAAGGGTTTTTCGCCGCGCGTGGCGACGATGTGCTCGACCGCCGCATCGCCGACGCCCTTGAGCGCGGCCAGCGAATAGAAGATGCGGTTCTCGCCGATCTCGAAATCCCGGAACGACGTCATGACCGACGGCGCCACCACCTCGATGCCGAGGCGCAGCGCATCCTGGCGGAAATCGGCGAGCTTGTCCGTATTGCCCATGTCGAGCGTCATCGATGCCGCCAGGAATTCGACGGGGTAATGCGCCTTCAGATAGGCGGTCTGGTAGGAGACGACGGCATAGGCGGCGGCATGCGATTTGTTGAAACCGTAGTCGGCAAACTTTGCCAGCAGGTCGAAGATGAAGTCGGCTTGCGGCTTGCCGACGCCGCGCTCGACCGCGCCCGAAACAAAGCGCTCGCGCTGCTTGTCCATCTCGGCGCGGATCTTCTTGCCCATGGCGCGGCGCAGCAGATCGGCTTCGCCCAGCGAATAGCCGGAGAGCTCCTGCGCGATCTGCATCACCTGTTCCTGGTAGACGATGACGCCTTGCGTCTCCTTGACGAGATGGTCGATCTTCGGGTGGATCGACGCCATCTCCTCCTCGCCGTGCTTTCTGGCGTTGTAGGTCGGTATGTTCTCCATCGGCCCCGGCCGGTAGAGCGCGACCAGCGCGATAATGTCCTCGATACAGTCGGGCCGCATGCCGATCAGCGCCTTGCGCATGCCGGCACTTTCCACCTGGAACACGCCGACCACCTCGCCGCGCGACAGCATGGCGTAGGTTTCGGGGTCGTCGAGCGGAATGTGGGCAAGATCGATCTCGATGCCGCGGCGGCGGATCAGCTTGACGGCCCTGTCCAGCACCGTCAGCGTCTTCAGGCCAAGGAAGTCGAATTTCACCAGCCCGGCCTGCTCGACATATTTCATGTTGAACTGCGTGACCGGCATGTCCGAGCGCGGATCGCGGTACATCGGCACCAGCTCCGACAGCGGCCGGTCGCCGATGACGATGCCGGCGGCGTGCGTCGAGGCGTGCCGATAAAGACCTTCCAGTTTCTGCGCCGTATCGAGCAGCGTCTGCACGATCGGCTCACGCTCCGCCTCTTCGGCAAAGCGCGGCTCGTTGGCGATGGCGTCGGCGAGCTTGACCGGATTGGCCGGGTTCGACGGCACCATCTTGCTCAGCTTGTCGACCTGCCCGTAAGGCATCTGCAGCACGCGGCCGACGTCGCGCAGCACCGCGCGCGCCTGCAGCGTGCCGAAGGTGATGATCTGGCCAACCTGGTCGCGGCCGTATTTCTGCTGGACGTAGCGGATGACTTCCTCGCGCCGGTCCTGGCAGAAGTCGATGTCGAAGTCGGGCATCGACACGCGGTCGGGATTGAGGAAGCGCTCGAACAGCAGCGAAAAACGCAGTGGGTCGATGTCGGTGATGGTCGTGGCATAGGCGACCAGCGAGCCGGCGCCCGAACCGCGGCCCGGGCCGACCGGAATGCCTTGTGCCTTGGCCCATTTGATGAAGTCGGCAACGATCAGGAAATAGCCCGGATATTTCATCTTCTCGATGACGCCGAGCTCGAAATCCAGCCTTTCGCGATATTGCTCGACCGTGTAGCCCGGCGTCGGGCCGTGCGCCGCCAGCCGCGCCTCTAGCCCTTCATGCGCCTGCCTGGCAAGCTCCTGCGCCTCCGCCTTGACCGCAGCATCGGCGTCGGCGACATCGCGGCCGGCAAAGCGCGGCAGAATCGGATTGCGGGTCTTCGGGTAATACGAGCAGCGCAGCGCGATCTCGACGGTGTTGTCGATAGCTTCCGGCAGGTCGGCGAACAGCCTCGCCATATCGGCCTGGCTTCTCAGGAAGTGGTCGGGCGAAAGGCGGCGGCGATTGTCGGCCGCCACCACGGAACCTTCGGCGATGGCGATCAGGGCGTCATGCGCCTCATAGTCTTCACGAGAGAAGAAAAACGCCTCGTTGGTGGCAACCAGCGGCAGATCGTGGCGGTAGGCGAGGTCGACCGACGACTGCTCGATGGCGCGGTCGTAACCGGAGACCCGCTCAAACTCGACATAGAGCCGGTCGCCGAACAGGCCCTTGAGCGCCGACAGCCTGGTCTCGGCGAGTTCGCGGCGATCCTGTTTCAAGGCAGTGCCGATCGGACCGCGCGGCCCGCCCGTAAGGCAGATCAATCCGTCGGTGTGGCCCTGCAGCATCTCGCTCGTCAGATGCACCGCTTCGCCGGGCGGTGTCTCGAGGTAGACGCGGCTGACCAGCCTGACCAGATTGCCGTAGCCGGCCTCGGTTGCGGCGATCAGGACGACCGGCCGCATCTCCGGTCCTTGCCGCCTGCGGTCGCGCTGGCTGTCGCTCGCCTCGCCGGAAAAGGCGAGGTCGATCTGGCAGCCGATGATCGGCTGGATGCCATCCTTTACCGCCTTCTGGGCGAATTCCAGCGCGCCGAACAGATTGTTGGTGTCGGTGACGGCGATTGCCGGGCATTCGTCCTGCACCGCATGGCCGACGATCTTGCCGAGCTGCAAGGCACCTTCGAGCAGCGAATAGGCCGAATGCACGCGCAGATGAATGAATCGACGCGCCGCCGCCTCCGCCCGCGACGCCTTTGCATAGGCCTCGCGCAGCAAGGGATCGCGTGGAAGTCTTTCATCCGCCATGGTTTTTTCGCGCCGCCTCACAAGGACTCAGTCGATGAAGATGTATTGTATTGTATTGTCCGGCACCGGGTAACACGAGTCCAGCGGTAGTGATTGGAGCTTTGTGAACTTAGCAATCGCTTCCGCCGGCAGAAAGGCGCTGCCACCGAAGCTGCCAATCTCCCCCCTCGTGGGGGAGATGTCCGGCAGGACAGAGAGGGGCGCTGTCCCGCCGACGTCAGGCTGCAAATAAAAACCCGCCACTGCGGGCGGGTCGCTGGAGCCAATTAGCACCATACCCAAATTACTAGCATAGCTGCCGGCACAAAGCAAGAACAAAATACGGCGCGACGGGGAAAAATGCGAATTCCTCGCGGCCTCGCCTTGTCCCTCCTCCACTGAGCGTGCCCAACCAATTGCAAGGTCGCGTTCCTTCGCGCCCCCCTCTGTCCTGCCGGACATCTCCCCCACGAGGGGGGAGATTGGCCATCATCTCGGCTTTCGCCAATTTCCAACGTTGCAGGAGCGAGCTAGGCGCCGAAGCTGCCAATCTCCCCACTTTAGGGACATTTTAGGGGGAGATGTCCGGCAGGACAGAGGGGCGCGCTGTCCCGCCAACTTCAGACAGAGCGTCGAGGGCGGGTCCAACCTCACGCGAATTCCATGATCACAGCATCGACGGCAAGGCTGTCGCCGGGCTTGGCGTTGAGCTTCGAGACGATGAGGTCGCGCTCGGCGCGCAGCACGTTTTCCATCTTCATCGCCTCGACCACGGCCAGCGTCTCGCCGGCCTTGACCTCCTGCCCCTCGGCAACGGCAATCGACACGACGAGGCCGGGCATCGGGCATAGCAGCATCTTCGAGGTATCCGGCGCCACTTTTTCCGGCATCAGCCTTTCGAGTTCGGCGGTGCGCGGCAGCATGGCGCGGGCTGTCACCGAGATGCCTTTCCAGGCGATGCGGAACCCGTTCAGCACCGGCCTGACTTGCGCCGCGACCTTGCGGCCGCCGACCGTGCCGCGCCAGATGAGATCGCCCGGCCGCCAGTCGGATGCCACCGTCAGCGGTTTGCCGCCGTCGATTGTGAGGTCGAGCTCCATCGGAATGGAAATCATGCCTTCGACGATGGCAACCGAAAGATAATCCCGGCCGATCTTCACCACCCAATCGCGTTTCAAGGCGCCCGAATGCGGCGCCAGCCGCCCGCCCAGCCGGTCGAGCCGGTCGCGGCGCAGCAGTTCGACCGCGGTGGCGATCGCGGCCAGCACCGCGTTTTCTTCGCTGTTCGGCACAATGGGCGCGAAGCCGTCGGGATATTCCTCGGCGATGAACGCCGTCGATAGCCGCCCTTCCCGCCAGCGCGGATGCTGCATCAGCGCCGCCAGGAACGGTATGTTGTGCTCGATGCCGTCGACGACGAAACTGTCCAGCGCTTCCGACATCGCGTCTATCGCCGCCAGCCGTGTCGGCGCCCAGGTGCACAGCTTGGCGACCATCGGGTCGTAGAACATCGAGATTTCCGAGCCTTCGGTAACGCCGGTATCGTTGCGGATGACGATTTCGCCGAATTTTCCCTCTTCCGGCGGCCGGTATTTCGTCAGCCTGCCGATCGACGGCAGAAAGTTGCGATACGGATCTTCGGCATAGAGGCGGCTTTCCACCGCCCAGCCGTTCAGCTTGACGTCGCTCTGCTTGATGGCGAGCTTTTCGCCGGCCGCCACGCGGATCATCTGCTCGACCAGGTCGATGCCGGTGACGAGCTCCGTCACCGGATGCTCGACCTGCAGCCGCGTGTTCATTTCCAGGAAATAGAAGTTCTTGTCGCTGTCGACGATGAACTCGACCGTGCCGGCGCTCTGGTAGTCGACGGCCTTGGCCAGCGCCACCGACTGCTCGCCCATGGCTTTGCGGGTCTTGGCGTCGAGGAACGGCGACGGCGCCTCCTCCACGACCTTCTGGTTGCGGCGCTGGATCGAGCATTCGCGCTCGCCGAGATAGAGCGTATTGCCATGCGCGTCGGCGAGCACCTGGATTTCGATATGGCGCGGATCGACGATGAATTTTTCGATGAAGACGCGGTCATCGCCGAACGAGCTTTTGGCCTCCGACCGCGCCCGGTCGAAGCCGTCGCGCACCTCTGCCTTGCTCCAGGCGATGCGCATGCCCTTGCCGCCGCCGCCGGCCGAAGCCTTGATCATCACGGGATAGCCGATTTCGCCGGCTATTCTTTCGGCATGGGCGGCGCTTTCGACGACGCCGAGCCAGCCGGGCACCGTCGACACCTTGGCCGCGTTGGCGAACTTCTTCGATTCGATCTTGTCGCCCATCGCCTTGATGGCCTTGGGCTTCGGGCCGATGAAGACGATGCCTTGCTGCTCCAGCGCTTCGCAGAAGGATGCCCGCTCGGACAGGAAACCGTAGCCGGGATGCACGGCCTCTGCTCCTGTGGCCTTGCAGGCGGCGATGATCTTTTCCGCGACCAGATAACTTTGCGCAGCCGGCGAAGGCCCGATATGCACCGCCTCGTCGGCCATTTCGACATGCACGGCGTCGCGGTCGGCGTCGGAATAGACCGCGACGGTGGCGATGCCCATCTTGCGCGCCGTCTTGATCACGCGGCAGGCGATCTCGCCACGGTTGGCGACCAGGATCTTTGTGAACATGCAGGCCTCGTCCCTCGGCTGCCCTTCTTTTACGGGCTTCCCGTTTTATGGGCTTCAGGGGGCCGGTCAAGGCAAAGTCGGAGCCTATCCCGCATGCAAATCGGCGGGCGCTGACGAAAATCCGGGGTCAGAACGTCGCTTCATGCATAGCGCAGAGCTGAATGGTAAGTTAAATCTAACCTGGATTGCAGACTGCCTTGGGAGGATTGCCTGATGAAAACGCGCGCCGCTGTCGCCGTTGCCGCCGGAAAGCCGCTGCAGATCATGGAGGTCGACCTCGAAGGTCCCCGCGATGGCGAGGTGCTGGTCGAGATCAAGGCAACCGGCATCTGCCACACCGACGAGTTCACGCTGTCGGGCGCCGACCCGGAAGGCCTGTTTCCGGCGATCCTCGGCCATGAGGGCGCCGGCATCGTCGTCGACGTCGGCAAGGGCGTCTCCTCGGTCAGGAAGGGCGACCATGTCATCCCGCTCTATACGCCGGAATGCCGGCAGTGCCCGTCCTGCCTGTCGCGCAAGACCAATCTGTGCACCGCCATCCGCGCCACCCAGGGACAGGGTTTGATGCCGGACGGCACCTCGCGCTTCTCGATCGGCAAGGACAAGCTGTTCCACTACATGGGCTGCTCGACCTTCTCCAACTTCACCGTGCTGCCCGAGATCGCGGTGGCCAAGGTCAATGCCGACGCCCCGTTCGACAAGATCTGCTACATCGGCTGCGGCGTCACCACCGGCATCGGTGCTGTGATCAACACGGCCAAGGTCGAGCAAGGCGCGACGGCGGTCGTCTTCGGCCTCGGCGGCATCGGCCTCAACGTCATCCAGGGCCTGCGCCTTGCCGGCGCCGACATGATCATCGGCGTCGACCTGAACAACGACAAGAAGGAATGGGGCGAGAAATTCGGCATGACGCATTTCGTCAATCCGAAGGAGATCGACGGCGATGTCGTGGCTCATCTCGTCAACATGACCAAGCGCGGCGCCGACCAGATCGGCGGCGCCGACTACACGTTCGACTGCACCGGCAACACCAAAGTCATGCGGCAGGCGCTGGAAGCCTCGCATCGCGGCTGGGGCAAGTCGGTCATCATCGGCGTTGCCGGCGCCGGCCAGGAGATCTCGACGCGGCCGTTCCAGCTGGTCACCGGCCGCACCTGGATGGGCACCGCCTTCGGCGGCGCGCGCGGCCGCACCGACGTGCCGAAGATCGTCGACTGGTACATGGCCGGCAAGATCGAGATCGATCCGATGATCACCCACACGCTGAAGCTCGAGGACATCAACAAGGGCTTTGACCTGATGCATGAAGGCAAGTCGATCAGGAGCGTGGTAGTCTATTGAAGGAGGTACTGATCCGGGTTCGGATCCGATATCCGAATTTCGGCGAGTCGCTCAGTATGCAGAGCTGGCAATTCGGCGAACATCTTTGGGTAGCGCTTAGGAATAACAACCGCGTTCGCATCGACCTCGACGAGATCGACCGCGGCAGAGAAGAAATATCGTTTCTCGTGCGCGATACATATCTGAGCAAGGCGCTCAAGGTGGTAGAGCGCGTCAGGCAAGAACACCGTATGGAGAATGAAGCGGTAATCGAAACGGAACCAGCATAGAACCAAGGGAGGAGACAAAAATGCCGGAAAAACTGCATCCTAAAATCGACAATGGACTGCCACGGGAAAAGGCCGACTTTGCCGGCGGCACGCTGGTCTGCGCCTGCACCAGCAACCCGGTCAAGGTGAAGGTCAAGGGCCAGATCGCCCACAACCATGCCTGCGGCTGCACCAAATGCTGGAAGCCGGAAGGCGCGCTGTTCTCGGTCGTGGCGGTTGCCGGTACAAACGACGTGACGGTGACCGAAAACGGCGACAAGCTGAAGATCGTCGATCCGGGCGCGCTGATCCTGCGCCATGCCTGCACCGGCTGCGGCGTCCACATGCACGGCCCGGTCGAGCGCGACCACGCGTTCAAGGGGCTGTCCTTCATCCATCCGGAACGCTTCCAGGAAGACGGCTGGTCGCCGCCGGGCTTCACCGCCTTTGTCTCCTCGATCATTGAGTCCGGTGTCGATCCGAGCCGCATGGACGGCATAAGGTCACAGCTGAAGTCGATCGGGCTCGAACCTTATGATTGCCTCAATCCAGGACTGATGGACTATATCGCCACCTGGACGGCCAAGCGGTCCGGCGCGTTGCCGGCCTAGTAGCCGCTCGACTATCATCGATCGAGCCGGGCGACGCCGCCCGGCTCTTTCACATTTGGAACAACGATGCCCGCACCTGCTATTCTCGTCGATGCCGACGCTTGCCCGGTGAAGGCCGAGGTCGAAAAAGTCGCCGAGCGGCACGGCATCGTCGTCACCTTCGTCTCCAATGGCGGCTTGCGTCCGTCGCGCGATCCGATGATCCGCAATGTCGTCGTCTCCAAGGGCGCCGATGCCGCCGACGACTGGATCGTCGAAAACGCCCGGTCCAACGACATTGTGGTGACCGCCGATATCCCGCTTGCCGCGCGCGCGGTGGCGCTTGGCGCCCATGTGCTCGGCCCGACGGGACGCCCGTTTACGCCGGAAACGATCGGCATGGCGGTGGCAATGCGCGATCTCAAGCAGCATCTGCGCGAGACCGGCGAAAGCAAGGGCTACAATTCGAGCTTCGCGCCGCAGGACCGCTCGCGGTTCCTAGGCGAGCTTGACCGCATCCTACGGCGAGCGCTGAAATCCGCGTCAGCGGACTGAAGGCCATGGCGACTGGTACCCCGACCAAGATGCCCATGCAACGCCACACGCCGTTCGCGGTGTCGGCCTGCATCGGCGCGGCAGCCTTTGGCGCCGCGCTGGTCTGGCGTGCGCCGCTTGCCTATTCGATCGGCGCCAATGTGTTCTTTGCCGCCTATCTCGTCCTTGTCATCGCCCATATGCCGCGGCTTACCGGCAGCTATCTGCGCAAGAATGCAGGCGACACGGACCTGCCGGTACTGGCCATCTTCGCGGTCACGCTGATTGTCGTCGCTATTGCCATCATGTCGTTGTTTCAATTGATCAACAGGGAGAAGAGCGCGGACACCGTCGAGCTTATGGTGGCGCTGCTGTCTATCCCGCTTGGCTGGTTGACCATCCATGCGATGGCGGCACTTCACTACGCGCATATCTACTGGTTGGATGGCGATGCGATGGATGGCGACACAAAAAAGAAAATTCCGGTCGGCGGCCTTGACTTCCCGGGCGGCAAGCGGCCGGAAGGCTCGGATTTCCTCTATTTCGCTACGGTGATCGGCATGACGGCGCAAACCGCCGACACCAACATCACGACCTCGCAAATGCGCCGTGTCGTGCTTGTGCATTCGATCCTGTCGTTCTTCTTCAACACGGTCATCGTGGCAGCCGCGGTCAACCTCGCCGTCAGCCTCGGCAGTCCGTAATAAATCCGTGATCGGGTGAAACATCGCTTAGGCTGGCGACGTATTGGGAGGAGAAGAGATCTGACAGGCCATGCGGAACCGCTTGGCAGGGAGGCACGGAAAACATGGAATCAGTTGCCAGAGGCGAAGCCAGCACCGAGGCAGATAGCGCTGCTTCGACGGATGCGACGCTGATCTATCGCCAGTCGCGCTGGACGCGGCTGACGCATTGGCTGTGGGCGATCGCGCTGTTCTTCATGCTGCTTTCCGGCCTGCAGATCTTCAACGCCCGCCCACAGCTCTACATCGGCAAGGAGTCGGGTTTTGGCTACAACAACACCGTCTTCGCCATTGGCGCCGAGAATACGGCGACTGGCCCGCGCGGCTATACCGAAATCTTCGGCAAGCGCTTCGATACCACTGGCGTGCTCGGCTGGTCGGGTCCGGCCGGCCAGGAGACCTCCCGTGCCTTCCCGTCCTGGGCGACGATCCCTTCCTATTACGATCTCGGCACCGCGCGCGTTGTTCATTTCTTCTTCGCCTGGGTGCTGACCACCACGCTGCTGGTCTGGCTGGTCGCCAGCCTGATCAACGGCCATTTGCGCCGCGATCTTGCCCCGCGCCTCGATGATTTCAGGCGCCTGCCGCGAGACATTGTCGAGCACGCCAAACTCAGGTTCCATCACACGCGCGACTACAACACGCTGCAGAAGCTGGCCTATGGCGGCGTGCTGTTCGTGCTGCTGCCGCTGATGATCATCACCGGCCTTGCCATGTCGCCGAGCATGGATTCGGTGCTGCCGTTCCTGAATGATCTGCTCGGCGGCCGGCAGACGGCGCGCACCATTCATTTCACGGTGATGCTGCTGCTCGTCGCCTTCTTCATCATCCACATCCTGATGATCCTCGCCGCCGGCCCGATCAACGAGCTGCGCTCCATCATCACCGGCTGGTACCGAACCGACACGCCGGCGCATGGCGACAAAGCGCCAGAGAGGAGTGCCTGACATGGCGAAATTCGAGATCAGCCCCAAGCTACAAATAAGCCGAAGAAAGTTCCTGACCTCGGCCAGCCTCGGCCTTTCCGGCATCATGCTGTCGGGCTGCGACGCCTTCGACAGCCAGCTTGGCGTCGGCAACGGCCTGCGCAGCTTCCTCGAAAGCGCCAATGGCATGACCTGGCGGGCGCAGCGACTGCTTGCCGGCGCTGATGCGCTGGCGCCGGAGTTCACCGAGGCCGACATTCGCCAGCCGCAGCGGCCGAACGGCGTCACCGCACCGGACGACGATTTCTACAAGGGCCTGCTCGCCAGCGATTTCGCCGACTGGCGGCTGGAGGTTTCAGGCCTCGTCGAAAAACCGCTGTCGCTGAGCCGCGAGCAGCTGATGAACATGCCGAGCCGCACCCAGATCACCCGCCACGACTGCGTAGAAGGCTGGAGCTGCATTGCCAAATGGACCGGCACGCCGCTGTCGCTGGTGCTCGACCAGGCAGTGGTCAAGCCGCAGGCGCGCTACGTCATGTTCCACTGCCTCGATACGATCGACCGCAGCCTGGCCGGCGATATCAAATATTACGGCTCGATCGACCTGGTCGATGCCCGCCATCCGCAGACGATCCTTGCCTATGGCCTCAACGGCAAGCCGTTGCCGGTCGAAAACGGCGCGCCGCTGCGCGTCCGCGTCGAGCGCCAGCTCGGCTACAAGATGCCGAAATACCTCTACAAGATCGAGCTGGTCGACGGCTTCGCCAATCTCGGCGGCGGCAGAGGCGGCTATTGGGAGGACAATGGCTACGACTGGTACGGCGGCATCTGACCGAAACCTGACCCAAGCTTCATCTAACTGTCGTCGTCGCTGTCGTCGCCGTCGCTGCGCAGGGCCGGATTCAGGTCAGGATTATCGTCAGGGGTGACAAGCTTGCCCAGCCCGTGCGGTCCCTGGTAGTTGCCGTGGGTATCGAAGTTGGGGTTGCCCTGATTGTCGAATTGCGGCGTCGGATCGATCGATTGGTCGTAACGGCGCGGGCGCGGCTTCGGATAGTAATTATCGGAATGATGGCGATGCGAATTGCCGTTGTCGAGAATGGCGCCTACCACGCCGCCGACGATAATGGCTGCGGCGACGTCGCCAGCAGAGGGATTGCGGTCGGGGCCGGCGACTGCGAATTCGGCCGAGCAACCATTGTCGACCCAGATGCCGCCGCCGTCATAGCCCCAGCTTCTACCGTATACGCAACGCGCCTTCGAAAGCCTGGAGGTCAACTGCACGCCGCGGCGCGTATCGACCCCGCAATAGGAATAGCGGTAATCGGCGCTGGAGCAGACCACGCGTTTTGCCCCCGCAGCCTGCGCTGCCGCCGGCAGCAGCGAAAGCTTCGCCGGATTGCCCAGGATGCAAACCAGGAACATCATCGAACCGGTAACCGTCATCCGTGTCGACATCGCAACTCTCCATCAGGGTCCGCTATCGACAGAATGGCACCTCTGTGTAAATCTGACAACCGGACGGGCTCAGCGAGGTTATATTAATGCGCGCTAAGATGATCGCCACAACTATACTTGCCCTTTCTGCCTGGTTGGCTTTGTCGCTGCTGCCGGCCCGGGCGGACGACAGCCTCAAGCGCATCATCGACCAGAAGGCACTGACGATCGGCGTGGCGCTCAACCCGCCATGGATCCTCAAGAAGGCCGACGGGAAGTTGGCCGGCTATGATGTCGACCTGACCAGTGCGCTGGCGTCTGATCTCGGCGTCGACCTGAAGCTGGTCGAGGTGCCCTGGAACGACCTTAAGACAAGACTGCTCAAGGGTGATTTCGACATGATCGCGGCTGGCTACGCCAGCACGCCGGAACGCGCACGCGAGGTGGTGTTCTCCAACCAGACCGGCACCGCCGATATCCGCATGGTTGCGACGATCGCCAGCCTTGGGAAAAGGCCGGGAAAGGCAGTGGCGGCGCCGGGATACAAGATCGCCGTGCTGTCCAATTCCACCGATGAAGCCGCCGCGAAGGAAGCTTTTCCCAAGGCGACCATCCTGTCTTTCGACAATACCTCAGATGTTTTCGCCGCGATCATCGGCGGCGACGCACAGGCAATGGTCGCGACATCGCCAACGCCCCAAATGGCCGCCAGGCTCTATGACGCGAAGTTGACAATGGTGGGCGGCCCGCTGTTGCGGACGCCGGAGGCGTTTGCGATGCGCCCGGACGATGTGCGCCTCATCCAATACGTCAACAACTGGATCGGCGCGCGCACCGCCGACGGCACCATAGGCGGCGTGCGCCGCTACTGGTTCGGCAGCTTCAAATGGATGTCGCGGTTCGACACCAGCGCCAAGCCGGAGCCCGCCAAACAATAGCGTCGCGCGACTGCTTATGCGACCTTGTCGATCAGCGACCGTATTTCAGCGACAGTGGCGCGCTCGCTCCATGATCGTCGGATTCAGCTGTTTCACGGCCGCAAAATTCGCTTTGGTCCCCTTGGCCGGCATGTGCTAGCGTTGCCAGATGAAAAGTCGTTCCCCCAAATTAGATCGCTCGCCAAAGAGCGGACACTATGTCCTGACGAGCAGTCGAGGCGCCAAAATCAGCGCCGTCGAAGGTATGAAGCTAAGTCCACGCATGGGGCATATCCTTGAGCAAAGCTCGCAGCGTGGGCTGAGCGGTGATGAGCGACGCAAGCTCATCAAAGAACAGGCGCGCAAGAAGTAGCGGACCTTGGTCTATGCCGCAGAATCCGATCCTCTGTGCTATCCGGGCACGACCGTCCTTCGCAACCTCCTCGACATTCATGATCAGTCCGAGCTCGACGAGTTTGAGCTCGCTCTGTTTCTGACCCGGGCCGATGAGGCTTTTCCAGCTGGTGATCTGGATTATCCGCACTATCTGGCACTGCATCGTCACCTGTTTCAGGACGTCTATGCGTGGGCCGGTGAACCGCGCACCATCCGCATCGGCAAGGGCGGTAACTGGTTTTGCTACCCTGAGTACATCGATGCCGAGATGCAGCGGGTTTTCGGAGAACTCTCAGCCGCCGGCCATTATTCCAGCACATCAGCCGAGGTCTTTGCAGCTGGCGCAGCGCACGTTCTCGCTGAGATCAATGCGATACACCCCTTCCGAGAAGGCAACGGCCGCACTCAGCTGGCGTTTCTGGCGATATTAGCCGATAACGCCGGCCATGGTTTCGACGATGACGAGCTGGATCGCGATCGTGTAATGAAGGCCATGATCTCAAGCTTTTCCGGCGACGAAGCCCCACTCACGCGCCTGATTCAGGACATTGTCGCTTAAGGGCTGCCTACCGATCCTGGCTGATGTTGCCTGTCCTCGGAAAGGTTAATGCGCTGCCGTCGGCTGTAATCAGTCGCTAGAGATGCGCTTGAGCCTGTCCAGTTAATTGGCTGCCTGTCCGTTCGCATCGCTTCAGGGTTGGCAGTGACGCTCGGTTGCTCGTGAAAGGCTCACGCAACCTTGTCGATCAGCGGCTTCAGCGCCGGGTGGATTTCCGGCGAGGCGTGCTTGATCAGCGTCAGCAGCGCGCGCTCGTTCTCATGCAGCGGCCGGTCGCCGATGTGTTCGGCGAGCCACTTCGCTTCGCCGGCGTCGACCGTCTCGGCGCGGCGGGCCAGTGCCTCGGCTGCCTTGTTCCTCGATTCCCATTCGGCCTCGACGTCGCCCGGTGAGAGATAGGCTTCCATGATGTCGGACAGGCCGCCCGATACCATGCGGCTGAAGAACCCGCCGATCTCCGGATCGGCCTGCTCGAAGAACGAATCCCGGCGCAGCGCCACGTCGCGCACCGGCGGTTCGTAGCCGGCCGAACACATGACGAAATTGGCGATCGCCTTGACGAACAGATCGTTCCAGGACGGATCGTTGTCGCCCGCCGCTGTCCGCTCGTTGATCTCGAACAGCACCTCGGCCTCGGCGCGGCTGATGGCGATGTTGCCATCGCCGCCGTAGGCGTAAAGGATGCGGCGCAACAGCTCGACCTCAGCCTTGGCAATCGACCCAGGGATAAGCCTGCCGCCGGTCATCAGCGGCCCCTTGCCGTCCACGACCGCATGAGCGACCTGCTCCAGCGCATAGCTGGAAAGCGTGCTCGGCGATGATTTGGCAACTTCCAGCACATGCACCAGCAGCTCGAGTTCGGTCTGGCTGTCGACCATGCCGTCGCGCGAAATCGTCCGGATCAGCCAGTCAGCATTGTCTTGCGAAACATAGCCCGCCGGCTTTTCCTGGTGGACGATGAAATCGGTGACGGCCTCGACGAAAAACTCAAGCCATTCTGCGCATTTGTCCCTCGCCGTTGCATCCAGCGCAAACAGCGCCTCGGCCTCGCCGCGCGTTACTAGGCCGTCGCCGAACACTTCGCCGCGCAGCATGACCACGTCTTCCGCCGTGATCCGATTTTTCGAGGCCAGCCCGGCCACCGGCGCGCTCATGATCAATTCGCCCATTGTCTTCCCCGCCCGCCGCCGGTAATTGCCGGCCCTTATGCGGTATATCGGCAAGGTCTTGAGAAACCGGCAAGCGGCGTGGTTAGCGAAGGCTTGCCCGTAAAGAAGGCCCGCGGAAGACCTGGCAGTAAAAATGTCGCCGGCAGGTGACAAGGTGTCGTCCACGGGCTATGGATGACGAGTCGAGGGCTCCTGACCGAGTCCTACCTGTTTGTGGGAGAGAGCAGCGAGAGCTGCCGCCGAAGGGGAAATCGCCCGAAATCTCTCAGGCAAAAGAACCGTAGACGGGAAAGACACTCTGGAAAGTCGGGGCTTGCCCCCGCGCCGAAGGTGTAAGCGCTGCCGACAGAGTTACGGGGCGCGAGTCTCTCAGGCTTCAGACAGAGGGGCACGGACTGGTCGCCATTCGCGGCCGCTTGCGTGCGACTCTGGAGATGACATGACGGGCGACGATACCAAACACCTTCCCCTCGAAGATCTGCACATGGCAGCTGGTGCGCGCTTTGGCGCCTTCGCCGGCTGGTCGATGCCGCTGACCTATCCGGCCGGCGTGATGAAGGAGCACCTGCACAGCCGTGAGCATGCCGGCCTGTTCGACATCTCGCACATGAAGCTGTTCGAAATCAGCGGTACGGGGGCAGCAGCGCTTCTGAACCGCGCCTGCCCGTTCGATGCCGGCGCACTTGAGGTTTCCCAGTCCAAATACACGTTCTTCCTCAATGAGGCGGCCGGCATTCTGGACGATCTGATCGTCACCAGGCTCGGCGCCGAGCGCTTCATGATGGTCGCCAATGCCGGCAACGCCGCCGCCGACGAAAAGCATCTGCGCGCACTGGCCAAAAATTTCGATGCAGAGGGCGATTTCGATGTAAAAGTGGATGCGCTCGACCGCGTCTTCCTGGCCATACAGGGCCCCGAGGCGTGGGCTGCCCTTTCCCGCGCCGGCATCGAGACCGGTTCGCTGGTGTTCATGCACGGCATCGAGCCGCGCGAAAAATGGTTCATGAGCCGGTCCGGCTATACCGGCGAAGACGGCTTCGAGATCGGCCTGCCGGAAGCGGATGCAAGAAACCTCGTCGCCAGGCTGCTCGAGGACGAGCGGGTGATGTGGGTCGGCCTTGCCGCCCGCGACAGCCTGCGGCTCGAAGCCGGACTGTGCCTGCACGGGCTGGACATCACGCCGGAGATCGATCCGGCCAGCGCCGGGCTGATGTGGGCCATCCCCAAGGAGGTTCGCGCCTCTGGCGCCTTCATCGGCGCCGATGCGCTGCGCGCCATCCTGGAGCGTGGTCCGGCGCAAAAACGCGTCGGCCTGAAGCCGGAAGGCCGCCAGCCGGTGCGCGCCGGTGCTGCCCTTTTCGATGCTGACGGCAACCCTGCCGGCCATGTCACCTCAGGCGGCTTCGGCCCCTCGGCCGGTCATCCGGTCGCCATGGGCTACGTCCAGACGCCGCTTGCCAAATCCGGCGCAAAACTGTTCGCCGATGTCCGCGGGACGAAAATCCCGGTCGACATCCACCCCTTGCCCTTCACGCCCCATCGCTACCGCAAAGGATGATTTCAATGGCAAAGACCTATTTCACCGAAGATCACGAATGGCTGCGCGTCGAGGGCGGCATCGCCACGGTCGGCATCACCGATTACGCGCAGCAGCAGCTCGGCGATCTCGTCTTCGTCGAACTGCCGGAGCCGGGGAAGAAGCTGGCCAAGGGCGACACCGCCGTGGTGGTCGAATCGGTCAAGGCCGCATCGGACGTCTACGCGCCGGTCGACGGCGAGATCACCGAGGCCAACACCTCGCTGTCATCGGATCCTTCACTCGTCAATTCGGCGGCAACCGGCGACGGCTGGTTGTGGAAGATGAAGCTGGCCAATGAGCGCCAACTCGACGGACTCCTCGATGAAGCCGCTTACAAAGCCCATATTGGTTGATAGCAGGACCAGGAAGATGACCGCAGCACCCTACCCCTTCTCGGCTCGCCATATCGGCCCGGGCCTCCATGACGTCAGAGCCATGCTGGCGACGATCGGCGTTCCTTCGGTCGAGACCCTGATCAGCCAGGCAGTGCCGAAGTCGATCCGGCTCGACCGGCCGCTGGCCCTGCCCGCGCCCGCAACCGAAGCGGAAGCGCTGGCCGAGCTCGCGGCGACGATGGCAAAGAACACGGTGCAGAAGAGCTTCATCGGTGCCGGGTATCATGGCGTCCACGTGCCGCCGGTGATCCAGCGCAACCTGTTCGAGAACCCGGCCTGGTATACGGCTTACACGCCTTACCAAGCCGAGATCAGTCAGGGCCGGCTGGAGATGCTGTTCAACTTCCAGACACTGGTGACGGAACTGACCGGCCTGCCGGTGGCATCGGCCTCGCTGCTCGACGAGGCGACGGCGGTGGCCGAAGCGGTTGGGATCGCGCTGCGCCATCATCGCGACAAGCGCACCAAGGTGGCACTGGCCGGCACGCCGCACCCGCAGACGCTGGACGTCGTGCGCACCCGCGCCGAGCCGCTCGGCATCGAGGTCGACGGCGAGGTGATCGACGACAACACCGCCGCCCTGCTGGTCTCCTGGCCCGATACATTCGGCGTCTACGGCGACCACAAGGCAGCGATCGACAGGGCCCGTGCTGCCGGCGCGCTGGTCGTCTTCATCGCCGACCCGCTTGGCCTGACGCTGACCGATGCGCCGGCCAGGCTTGGCGCCGACATCGCCGTCGGCCCGATGCAGCGTTTTGGCGTGCCGATGGGCTTTGGCGGGCCGCACGCCGCCTATTGCGCCGTCTCCGACAGGCTGACGCGGCTGATGCCCGGCCGGCTCGTTGGCCAGTCGACGGATAGCAAGGGCCGTCCTGGTTATCGCCTCGCTTTGCAGACACGCGAACAGCATATCCGCCGCGACAAGGCGACGTCCAACATCTGCACCGCACAGGCGCTGCTCGCCAATATGGCGACGGCCTACGCGATCTGGCATGGCCCTGCCGGGCTGCAGGCGATTGCCGGCCGCGTCCACACGCTGGCCAACCGCCTGGCTGCCGGCCTCAAGGCAGCGGGCGTTTCGGTGGTCGGCGACAGCCATTTCGACACGGTGACCGTGAAAGTGAAGGGCAGAGCCGGCGCGATTGCCGCCGCCGCAGAAAAGACCGGCCGGCTGCTGCGCGTCATCGACGCCGACCATGTCGGCATCAGCTTCGACGAGACCTCCACCGAGGCCGATCTGGAGGCGATCGCAGCACTTTTCGGCGCCAAGGCCGGCGTTGCCGCCGGCAGTTCCATGCCAGGAAAACCGCGCGGCAAGGAGTTTCTCACCCAGCCCGTCTTCCGCGAAAACCACTCGGAAACCGACATGATGCGCTTCCTGCGCCGGCTGGCCGACAAGGACCTGGCGCTCGACCGCGCCATGATCCCGCTCGGCTCCTGCACCATGAAGCTCAACGCCGCCGCCGAAATGATGCCGGTGAGCTGGCCTGATGTCGCCAACCTGCATCCCTTCGCGCCGGCAAACCATTCGATAGGCTATCGCGCCATGATCGACGAGCTGGAAGGCTGGCTGGCCGAGATCACCGGCTTCGACGCGGTGACCCTGCAGCCCAATGCCGGCAGCCAGGGCGAATATGCCGGGCTGCTCGCCATTCGCGGCTATCATCTCTCGCGCGGCGAAGGCCATCGCACCGTCTGCCTGATCCCGTCCTCGGCGCATGGCACCAATCCGGCAAGTGCTGCCATGGCCGGCATGAGCGTCGTCGTCGTGCGCTGCACCGAGGACGGCAATATCGATACGGCCGACCTGCAGGCCAAGGCGACCGAGCATGCGCACAACCTCGCGGCGCTGATGTTCACCTACCCTTCGACGCATGGCGTCTTCGAGGAAGGCGCGCGCGACCTCTGTGCGCTGGTTCACAGCCATGGCGGCCAGGTCTATTTCGACGGCGCCAACCTCAACGCGCTGGTCGGCCTCGCCCGTCCCGGCGATATCGGCGCCGATGTCTGCCACATGAACCTGCACAAGACCTTCTGCATCCCGCATGGCGGCGGCGGCCCCGGCGTCGGCCCGATCGGCGTCAAGGCGCATCTGAAGCCATATCTGCCCGGCCACGTCACCGAAGGCTCGGCCCATGCCGTGGCGGCGGCACCGTTCGGCAGTGCCTCCATCCTGCCGATCACCTGGATGTATATTCGCATGATGGGCGCTTCCGGCCTGAAGCAGGCGACCGAGACGGCGATCATCTCCGCCAACTATGTGGCGACGCGGCTTGGCGAGCATTTCCCCCTGCTTTACAAAGGGCGCAACGGACGCGTCGCGCATGAATGCATCCTCGACACCCGCGTGCTCAAGGACAGCGCCGGCATCAGCGTCGACGATATCGCCAAGCGGCTGATCGACTATGGCTTCCACGCGCCGACCATGTCGTTCCCGGTCGCCGGCACGCTGATGGTCGAGCCGACCGAGTCCGAGCCCAAGCGCGAGCTGGATCGTTTCTGCGAGGCCATGATCGCCATAGCCGGCGAGGCAGCCAAGGTGGCGAAGGGCGAATGGCCGTTGGCCGACAATCCTCTGGTCAACGCTCCGCACACCGCCGCCGAGGCATTGGCCGGCCAGTGGACCCATCCCTATTCGCGTCTGGAGGCAGCCTATCCAGCCGGCGATGCCGACACGGCGGCAAAGTACTGGCCGCCCGTATCGCGCATCGACAATGTCGCCGGCGACCGCAACCTCGTCTGCTCCTGCCCGCCGCTGTCGGAATATCTGGGTGCGGCGGAATAGATCATGATCCCGAAAAATGGAATCCCGGTTTTCGGACAAGATCATGGTCTAACAAGCAGATAGAAACCTCAATCAGGCAGAACGCAAGGCCGGCCCGTCGGCCTTGCTCGCCCGGTCCCGGACGACGACGCGATTTCGCCCGGCGCGCTTTGCCGCATAGAGTGCTGCGTCGGCTTCGGCCAGCACATCGTCGAGACCGGTGCCGTTTGTTCCGCCAAAGCCGATGCCGCCGCTGACTGTGCTTCGCAATGGACCGAGTTGGGTGGCCACGACTTCCGTGCCGAAGGCGACGCTGATCTTGCTCGCAATGTCATAGGCCTTCTCTTCCGTCATCCGCGACATGACGAGCACGAATTCCTCGCCGCCCAACCGGAAGGCGTCGACGCCGGTCCGGGCGTATTTCCTGATGACAGCGGCAAAGCGGCACAGAACCTGGTCGCCGACCGGGTGACCGAATACGTCGTTCGTCCTCTTGAAATGGTCAAGGTCGAACATGGCGACGGACATGAACGGACCGAAGACCCGCTCGCCGTAGAGTGCCGTCAACGCCCGCCGATTCATCAGCCTGGTCAACGGATCGGTCATCGTCTCGGCCTTCAGTTCGATCTGCGCCTGCAAATGGTGCAGGGAGAGCGTCAATGCGCCGAGCCCGGTCATGCAGGCGACGGCTACGACGGAATTCACCCGCTCGGCCCAATTGTCGGGCGCAACACCCAGCACCCATTGGCCCTTGACCAGCAGGACCGCGCCGCAAAGTCCGAACGACAGGGCACAGACGCCGCTCAGGAACGAGACGACCAGCAATATCCGGCGATCGTGACCACCCTCAATCCAGAACATCGCCCCGATAAGCGAGAGTAGCGCCGTTACCGTCGCGTAGGTGACAATGAAGCCTACACCATCAAACCCGAGATACGTCGCGCCTGTGCAAACAGCCATCGCAATCAAGGTCGGCAAGATGGCGCGCCTGTAGTCGCCTATGCCGAGGTATTGCATGGCCGACAGGCAGATGATCAGGAAGCCGAGGCTGAGCAGCGCAAGCACGATCTGGCAAAGCCAGGCGCTTGGATCCCTGGTGTAATGCCAGAACAACACCACATGTGCGACGAGCACGAGAATGCCACACGCCACCGTCAGCACAAAGCGTGCCTGTGGCGCGCTGAACCAGATGGCAAACATGGTGATGCTAAGGCACGTGCCCGACAGCGCCGCCGCGAGCAGGAGCGAACTGTAATCCAACATGCTTAAGCGACAGCCTCTTGAGGGTTTCGCTGCATTATAGGTCAGCGACAGTCCGCAAATACCGTTTTTTCAGCCAATCTTGCGGCGTAACCTTCGGACAGGGTTTACAAAGCGTCGATGCTCCACCCTCGACCCCATTTCCGCCGCTTGGTTGTCGAATGGTTTTGCAGTAAGAGGCCCTATCCTCGAACGTAACAGGAACCTCCGTCGCCTGCCCGCCAAAAGCGTGGCAGTATCGGGTGGTGATTCGCAGCATCGGAATCCAGGACCGGCATGGACGACAATAACGATCTTTTCGCCAAATTCGACAAGCAGCCGCAACCGGCTCGCGCCGCCGCGCGCCCGGCCGACCCGCTGGTGCAGGCGGCGAAGCGGCCGGCGCCCCGCGACGCCAGCGAGAGCTATAGTGCCGCCGACATCGAAGTGCTGGAGGGGCTGGAGCCGGTGCGCCGCCGCCCGGGCATGTACATTGGCGGCACCGACGACAAGGCGATGCACCATCTGTTCGCCGAGGTCATCGACAATTCGATGGACGAGGCGGTCGCCGGCCATGCGACCTTCATCGATGTCGAGCTTTCCGCCGACGGATACCTGTCCGTCACCGACAACGGCCGCGGCATTCCGGTCGATCCGCACCCGAAATTCAAGAAGCCGGCGCTCGAACTCATCATGACGACGCTGCATTCAGGCGGCAAGTTCGACAGCAAGGTTTACGAGACGTCCGGCGGCCTGCACGGTGTCGGCGTTTCCGTGGTCAACGCGCTGTCCGACCATCTCGAGGTCGAGGTGGCGCTGGGAAGGAAACTTTATCGGCAAAAGTTCTCGCGCGGCATTCCTGTGACCGGCCTGGAGCAGCTCGGCGAGGTGCACAACCGCCGCGGCACGAAGATCCGCTTCCATCCAGACGAGCAGATTTTCGGCAAGGGCGCTGCTTTCGAGCCGACGCGGCTCTACCGCATGGCGCGGTCAAAGGCTTATCTGTTCGGCGGTGTCGAAATCCGCTGGACCTGCGACCCGTCGCTGATCAGGGAAAAGGACACGACGCCGGCCAAGGCAGAATTCCATTTTCCGGGCGGCCTCAAGGATTATCTGAAAGCCTCGCTCGGCGATGAATTCCAGGTGACCCGTGAAATGTTTGCCGGTAAGAGCGAGAAGCAGGGTGGCCACGGTTCGCTCGAATGGGCGGTAACCTGGTTCGGCGGCGACGGTTTTATCAATTCCTATTGCAACACCATTCCGACCGCCGAAGGCGGCACGCATGAGGCCGGCTTCCGCAACGTCCTGACGCGCGGCTTGCGCGCTTATGCCGACCTGGTCGGCAACAAGCGCGCCTCGATCGTCACTTCCGAGGATGTGATGATCTCGGCGGCGGGCATGCTGTCGGTGTTCATCCGCGAACCGGAATTCGTCGGCCAGACCAAGGACAGGCTGGCGACGATCGAGGCGATCCGCATCGTCGAAAGCGCCATCCGCGACCCGTTCGACCACTGGCTGGCCGACAATCCGCAGGAGGCTTCGAAACTGCTCGAATGGGTGATCGCGCGCGCCGACGAGCGGGTGCGCCGCCGCCAGGAAAAGGAAGTGTCGCGCAAGAGTGCGGTGCGCAAGCTGCGCCTGCCCGGCAAGCTCGCCGACTGCACGCAGAATGCCGCCGCCGGTGCCGAGTTGTTCATCGTCGAGGGCGATTCGGCCGGCGGTTCGGCAAAGCAGGCGCGCGACCGCGCCAGCCAGGCGGTGCTGCCCCTGCGCGGCAAGATCCTCAACGTCGCCAGCGCCGGCAACGACAAGCTTGCCGCCAACCAGCAGATATCCGACCTCATCCAGGCGCTTGGTTGCGGCACGCGCTCGAGATATCGCGACGAGGACCTGCGTTACGACCGGGTCATCATCATGACCGATGCCGACGTCGACGGCGCCCATATCGCCTCGTTGCTGATCACCTTTTTCTACCAGGAGATGCCGAGCCTGGTCCGCGGCGGCCATCTCTATCTGGCGGTGCCGCCGCTTTATTCGATCCGGCAAGGCGGCAAGGTCGCCTATGCCCGCAACGATGCGCACAAGGACGAACTCCTGCGCACCGAATTCACCGGGCGCGGCAAGGTCGAAATCGGCCGCTTCAAGGGGCTGGGCGAAATGATGGCTGCGCAGCTCAAGGAAACCACCATGGACCCGAAAAAGCGCACGCTGCTCAGGGTCGACGTTATCGATGCCGAGGCGGCGACCAAGGATGCGGTCGACGCATTGATGGGGACCAAGCCCGAGGCCCGTTTCCGCTTCATCCAGGAACGCGCGGAATTCGCCGAGACGGAAGTGCTGGATATCTGAGCTCCCGCCGCTAGCTTGGCCTTCTGAGCTGGAGACGAGCACTTGACCTGGGCGCGGCTGAAGGACGATATCGGCACGCGGATCGCTGGCCTGACGCGGCCGACGCGTTCGGACTGGATCTTTGCCCTGCGCACCGTTTCGGCCGGCCTCATCGCGATATTGGCCGCCTATGCGCTGAAGCTCGACCACCCGCAATGGGCGATGATGACGGTGTTCATCGTCGCACAGCCGGTCGCCGGCATGGTGCTGGCGAAGGGGTTTTATCGTCTCCTCGGCACGTTTGCCGGCGCGCTGGCGGCGATCGGCATTACCACTCTTTTCGATGCCAACCCCTGGTTGCTGGTTGCAGTTCTTGCCGTCTGGATCGGCATCTGCTCGCTGGTCTCGTCGCTGCTACGCAATCCGGAAGCCTATGGCGCGGCGCTTGCCGGCTACACCGCGATGATCATCGGCCTGCCGGCTTTCGGCCAGCCGCACCTCGTCATCGATCTCGCCGTGGCGCGCTGCGCGGAAATCGTGCTTGGTATCGTCTGCGCTGCGCTGACCAGCCGGCTGATCCTGCCGAAACTGGCCGCCGACGCCATCATCTCAAGACTGAAACGCAGCATTCTCGACCTGGCGGCCTATGCGGACGGCGCTTTTTCCGGCGGCGATGCGGAAAAGCTTGCCGGGCTGCACCGCAAGCTGATCGGCGATGTCCAGACGCTCGGCGAGATGCGCACCTACGCAAGGCTGGAAGGGCCGAGCCTCGCCACCCGCGCCTATCCGGTCCGGCGTACCATCGGCCAGCTTCTGTCGGCCCTGTCGGCGGCGCATGCGCTGCATGCCCACGCCGCGCCGAAGAATGCAGCCCTCATCCCAGTTCGCGCCGAGTTGCAGGCCGTTGTCGGCGAACTGGTAGCCAAGCCGGGCGCGCTGGACGATACGGCGCCCTGGGTGGCGCGGCTCGACGCAATCGCCGGCAAGGCGCGACAGATGCCTGACGTCGCGGCCGGGCAAGACATTGACTGGGCTGGCACTGTCACCCGCCTAACCATTGCCGCCGACTTCGCCGAGGCCATGCAGCAAGTGCTGCGCGGCCTGGATGCACTCCGCTATCCCCCGTCTCGTGCCAGTCGCGAACGGCGGCAGCCGGCGCTGGTGGTGCACCGCGATTACCGTGCGGCATCGCGCAATGCCGTGCGCGCAGCAATCGCCACGCTTCTGGTCGCCGGCTTCTGGCTGGCGACGAAATGGTCGGACGCGACGGGCACGGTCATTCTGGTCGCCGTAGTCTCCAGCCTGTTCGCGGCTCGCCCCGATCCGATCCGGTCGGCATGGAACTTCTTCGAGGGCACGTTGCTCGCCCTGCCCTTTGCGTTTCTCATCGGCCAGTTGGCGCTTCCGGCTTTGCCAGGCTTCGGATGGTTCATGGTCTTTGTCGTGCCGATCCTGGTACCAGCAGCACTGGGCATGGCCAATCCGCGATATGTCGGCGTGGCAACGGCCTTTGCCATCAATTTCCTCGCCTTCCTCAGCCCACATCAGGCGATGACCTACGATCCGTTTCCGTTCCTCGCCAATTCGGCATCGGTCCTGGTCGGCATTCTTCTGGCGATCGGCGTCTTCGCCATCGTGCTGCCCGCCGACCCCTGGGTCACCGTCAACCGCATCCTGCAAGCCATGCGCGAAGATCTTGCCCGCCTTTGTCTGCATGAGCGCATGCCGCGGCGACTGGCTTTCGAGAGCCTTGCCTATGATCGGGTCAATCAGTTGATGCCGCTGCTGCAGAACGCCGGCGAGAAAGGCAACGCCGTTCTCGACGGCGGCATTGCTGCCGTTACTGTCGGCCTCGAAATCCTGCGGCTGCGCAACGCGCAACAGAGTTCCGCGATCCCACCTGAAACAGCACTTTCCATCGCCAATTTCCTGCGCGGTCTGGCACGCGAGCTGCTGTTCAGGCGGCCCGGCGAGCCGCAGACGGCGACCGTCGCCGTCGCCAGGCAATATGCAGCTGGCATCGCGGAGCGCAGCGTCGCGGCCGAAATGCTGCAGATCGCCGCCTCGCTGCGCATCATTGCCGCCGCGATCGAGGATTTTCCGGATTTTTTCGCGAAGGACCGGGTTTAGGCAGCGGCGATCGCCAGCGCGTGCCCGCGTGCGTTCTCGCGCAGCGCGTCGAGATGGATCGATTTGACCAGCCCGGCGAGATCGCCTTCTGCGGACTGTCCGCCCAATTCCTTCAGCATCAGCCAACTGACTTCCTGGACGCCGGCGAGGCGTTTGCCGTTGGCGACCTCGCGCCAGACCTTCAGCGCGCGCAGAATGATGGCGTGGGTGGCGGCGGCAAGCCCGGCGCTGCGGAACAGTGCCTGCAGAGCCACGTCATGGCCGCCGGCCAGCAGTGCTCTCACCCGTTGTTCGGACTGTTGGCTGAGCGCGACCAGCGCCGAACCAAAGAAGTCGACCTTGCCGTGCGCAATGGTGCGGACGACGAAGCTTGCGGTCAGGTCGCCGCGCAGGCGCAGATGTTCGACAAGTGCGGTATGTTCCTCTGTCCGCGTGCCTTCGATCAGCGTCACCGAAGCCTTGATGCAAGCATCGCGCGTGACGCGCTCGGCCCTGGCGGCGCCCATCAGCGCCAGCACCAGCGGCGACCCCTTGAGCATCTCCCCGAGCTTGACCAGCAGCATATGCCGGCAATCGGCGGGCAGCCGGGTGTCGGCGATCAGCGCCTCGCGCACCAGAGGCAGATGGCCGTGCCGCTCGGCCATGCGGCGAAAGCTGACGGATGCGATATCGGCGCCGCTGTTGGCGAGCAGCGTGGTGCAAGCCTCCGGCTCACCGATCTCGGCGATCGCCGCCGCAACCGACATCGAGACACGCGGCCGGTCGGCGATCACCTTCTGCGTCGCTTTCTGGCCGCCGGCAACCCGATCAATCAGGTCGGCATCGGTAAGCAGCGGCGAGCGCGCCAGTACCAAAGCGGCCACCTCGGGCTGGTCCGACGCCAGCGCGCTGACGATCTGCGGCGGCGCGTGGTGGCTCATGGAAAGCGCGTCGGCGATTGCCAGTCGCACCTTCGACGATGCGTCGTCGAGCAGCAGCGTCAGCGCCGCCTCCGCAGCGCAGCGGTCCTCGAAGGGCAGGTCCGAGTCGACATAGGCGCGAGCCAGCGCGCTTGCCGCCGCAGCACGCTCCGACACCTTCGCCGTATGGATCCATTTCAGGAAATGCGAAACGACCATGTCGCCTGCTTACGCCCCTTGCCAGAACGCTTCTGACCCTGGTGGAGACCGTAGGCACAAATGGTTTACGAACGGTTCACCATGTTCGTTAACTGGCTTGCGAGCGCGATATGCAACGCCTATCAACCCTGAAGCAGCGGAGGAGATCGACCATGGCCGGGCTTTATCTTGAGGAGTTCGCTGTCGGCCAAGTGTTCACGCACACGCTGCGCAAAACCGTGACCGAAAGCGACAACATGTTGTTCTCGGTGATGACGTTGAACCCGCAGCCGCTGCACATCGACTTCGACTTCGCGGCGAAGAGCGAATGGGGCAAGCCGCTGGTCAATTCGCTGTTCACGCTTGGCCTGATGATCGGCATCTCGGTCAATGACATCACCGTCGGCACCACCGTCGCCAATCTCGGCATGAAGGAGACGGTGTTTCCACATCCCGTCTTCCATGGCGACACCATTCGCGTCGAGACCACGGTGGTTTCGGTGCGTGAATCCAGGTCGAAGCCGGACCGCGGCATCGTCGAGTTCGAGCACCGCGCCTATAACCAGAACGACGTGCTGGTTGCCAAATGCACGAGGCAAGCCATGATGATGAAAAAGGCATAGCCGATGCGTTCTCTGCTCTTCGTTCCCGGCGATTCGGAAAAGAAGCTGGAGAAGGGCTTTGGCGTGGGTGCCGACGTGGTCATCATCGATCTCGAGGACTCGATTGCTGCGCAGAACAAGGGGTTGGCGCGCGACACAGCGGCGCGTTTTATCGCCGAGCACAGGCACCGGACCGGCTCCGCGATCTATGTGCGCGTCAATGAGCTTTCGACCGGACTGACCGACGACGATCTGGCGGCGCTCGTGCCAGCAAAACCAGACGGCATCATGCTGCCTAAGTCGAATAGCGGACTGGATGTCCAGCATCTCTCGGCCAAGCTCAGGGTGCACGAAGCCGAAAGCGGCCTGCCGGATGGAGCGATAAGGATCCTGCCGATCATCACAGAAACGGCTGCAGGCGTCTTGGCCGCAGCGACCTACGCCCGTGCAAGCGCGCGGCTTGTCGGCGTCACCTGGGGGGCGGAAGATTTGTCGGCGGCGATTGGCGCGCGCGCGACGCGCGACGCGAATGGCCGCTACACGGATGTGTTCCGCCTCGCCCGCACCATGACCATGCTTGCCGCAAGTGCCGCGGAAGTCGCGGCAATCGACACCGTCTTTCCGGATTTTCGCGACATGGCCGGCTTCGAGGCCGAATGCGCCGAGGCCGAGCGCGACGGTTTCACCGGCAAGATGGCGATCCATCCGGCGCAGGTGCCGGTTATCAACGCCGCCTTCACGCCTTCGGCGCAAGCGGTGAAAAGCGCCCTGGCGATCGTCGAGGCGTTCGAGGCGGCAGGAAATCCCGGGGTCGTTGGCATGGATGGCAAGATGTACGACCGGCCGCATCTCAAGCTCGCAGAGCGGCTCCTGGCGCGAGCCAAGGCATCGGAGCTTGATCCTTAGGGGGGCTGTTCCGCGCCGAAATTATCCCACCCACGGCCCCGAATAGTCGGCATAGAGTTTTGCCGGATCGGGCCGCGGTCGTTCCGGCGCTGGCCCCTGGTAGGAGCCGATATGGACGAAGCCGACGACCCGCTCATGCGGCGCCAGGCCGAGGATCGCCCTGCCCTCGGGCACGTCGGAATACCAGTTGCTGACCATGTTGGTGCCGTAGCCCAGCGCATTGGCGGCAAGCATCAGGTTCATCGCCGCCATGCCGCCGGACAGGAACATCTCCCATTGCGGGATCTTTGGGTTTTCCCTGGGGATAGAAATCACGCCGATGACCAGCGGCGCGCGCGAAAAGCGCGCCAGTTCCTGGTTGCGGCGGCCTTCCGGCAGCGGCCCTTCGCGCTGTTCGGCAAGTGCTGCCAGCTTCTTGCCGATATCGACGCGAGCCTCGCCGCGATAGAGGATGAAACGCCAAGGCTCCAGCCGGCCGTGGTCCGGCACCCGCGAGGCGGCGGCGATCATCGTCGCGATCTCCGCATCGCCCGGTGCCGGTTCTTTCAAATCCGGGATCGGCGCGGAATTTCGGGTCAGCAGAAAATCGATGATCGGCGACGCCATGGGCGCAAGTCTCCTGGAATTTGAGCTGAAGCGCACCATCGGGACATCGGGCGGCTTGGGCATTGGCGCGGCGCGCCGGACAAAGAGCCCTATAGCAGAAGCCGACCGGACTCTTAAGCCTTGAAATTGCCACCGCCTTGGGCTTCAACGCAAGGCATGTTTGAGGGGACATTGCGTCTTTTCCTGATATGGCTCGCTGCCGCACTGTTGATGGTGCCGGTTTCGCTTGCCGTCGCCCAGGATGTGGACGGCCTTGGCGAGCTGAAGCTTCCCGGAATTTCGGGCTATGCACCTCCGAAAAGCGAGACATCGCTGGCATTGGGCAGCAGCGGGGCGATCACGCTGTCGGCGCAATTGACCGACAAGGGCGCCGACATCACGCGCGGCATAGTCTGGCGCGTCTTCAAACCCGAATCGGCCAGCGACGGCAAGCTGACGATGGTCGCCTCCTCTCATGGCGGCACCGCCATATTCCAGCTCGAGCCGGGTTCGTATCTGGTCCACGCCTCCTACGGGCGGGCCGGCGCCACCAAGCGCATCACCGTCGGCAAGGAAGCCAAGCGCGAGAGCCTCGTGCTCGATGCCGGTGGCCTCAAGCTCGATGCAGTGCTGTCCGGCGGGGTACGCATACCGCCGAAGAAGCTGCGCTTCTCGATCTATGAGAGCCACGCCGCGGCCGATGGCGATCGCGCCCTGATCATACCCGATGTCGAGCCGAACAGCGTCGTGCGGCTCAATGCCGGCACCTACCACGTCGTGTCGACCTATGGCGCGGTGAACGCGGTCATCCGCTCCGACATCCGCGTCGAGGCCGGCAAGCTGACCGAAGCGACCGTCGAGCACCGTGCCGCCGAGATGACCATGAAGCTGGTGCGCGAACCAGGCGGCGAGGCGATCGCCGACACCTCCTGGTCCCTGCTCAACGAATCCGGCGATCCGATCAAGGAAACCGTCGGCGCCTTTGCCTCGATGGTGCTGGCCGAGGGCGACTACACCATCATCGCCAAGAACCGCGATCGCATCTACCAGAAGGATTTTACGGTGGTGGCTGGGCACAACCAGGACATCGAGGTTCTGGCCACCGAGGCTTCGGCCATCGATTCCGAGGAAGGCGCCGACTGAGACGCGCCCCTCTAAGCTGCTTTGTGCATGGGTCGCGCCAGCGCGTCGCCGACGCGCACGTCGATCGATCTGCCAGATAGGCGCGCGGCGTGACAGGCATATAAAATATAAAAAATGGCGGTGGATCGCTCCACCGCCATTCGTTGCTGGTCGACTGGTTCAGGCCGCGCGGCGCTTGCGGTCGGGTGTCACCGCCTCGTCGGCAAGCAGCTTCACGGCGGCTGCGAGGCCGAGTGATTCCTGGTCACGCGACCCGAGACGACGGATATTGACCGTTTCTTCCTCGGCCTCGCGCTTGCCGCAGACGAGGATGACCGGCACCTTGGCCAGCGAATGCTCGCGGACCTTGTAGTTGATCTTCTCGTTGCGCAGATCGGCTTCGGCGATCAGCCCCGCCGCCTTCAGCTGCGCAACGACCTTCTGGGCGTAATCGTCGGCATCGGAAGTGATCGTCGCCACCACCACCTGCAGCGGCGCGAACCAGAGCGGGAAATGGCCGGAATAATTCTCGATCAGGATGCCGAGAAACCGCTCCATCGAGCCGCAGATGGCGCGATGCACCATCACCGGCTGCTTCTTTTCCGAATCCGAGCCGATGTAGAAGGCGCCGAACCGTTCAGGCAGGTTGAAATCAACCTGCGTGGTGCCGCATTGCCAGTCGCGGCCGATGGCGTCCTTCAGCACATATTCGAACTTCGGCCCGTAGAACGTGCCCTCGCCCGGATTGACGCCCGTCTTGATCCGGTTGCCCGACCGCGCCGCGATCTTGTCGAGCACGTCCTGCAGCACGCCCTCGGCATGATCCCACATCGCGTCGGTGCCGACCCGTTTTTCGGGGCGGGTCGCCAGCTTGACGGTGATTTCGTCGAAGCCGAAATCGGCATAGGTCGAGAGGATCAGATCGTTGATCTTGATGCACTCGTCGGCGAGCTGTTCCTCGGTGCAGAAGATGTGCGCATCGTCCTGGGTAAAGCCGCGCACGCGCATCAGCCCGTGCAGCGCGCCGGACGGCTCATAGCGATGCACATTGCCGAATTCCGCAAGTTTTACCGGCAGATCGCGGTAGGATTTCAGCCCGTGCTTGAAGATTTGGACGTGACCGGGGCAGTTCATCGGCTTCAGCGCAAACACCCGGTCGTCGTCGGTGTCGTCGCCAGCAACGGTCACCTTGAACATGTTGTCCCGGTACCAGCCCCAGTGGCCTGACGTCTCCCACAGGCTCTTGTCGAGCACCTGCGGCGCGTTGACTTCCTGATAGCCCTGCTCGTCGAGGCGGCGACGCATGTAATTGACCAGGTTCTGGAACATCCTCCAGCCCTTGGCGTGCCAGAAGACGACCCCGGGGCCCTCCTCCTGGAAGTGGAACAGGTCCATCTCACGGCCGAGCTTCCTGTGGTCGCGCTTCTCGGCCTCCTCCAGCATCGTCTGATAGGCTTCGAGCTGCGCCTGATCGGCCCAGGCGGTGCCGTAGATGCGGGTCAGCATCGGATTGTTGCTGTCGCCGCGCCAATAGGCGCCGGCGACCTTCATCAGCTTGAAGGCGCTGCCGATCTGGCCGGTCGCGGCCATATGCGGGCCGCGGCAGAGGTCGAACCAGTCGCCCTGTGCATAGATCTTGAGATCCTGGTCCTCGGCGATGGCGTCGATCAACTCGAGCTTGTAGCGCTCGCCCTTGTCGGCAAAGATCCTTTTCGCCTTTTCGCGCGACCAGACCTCCTTGGTGAACGGCTTGTTGCGTGCAATGATCTCGCGCATCTTCTTCTCGATCACCGGGAAATCGTCGGGCGTGAACGGCTCGTTGCGGGCAAAATCGTAGTAGAACCCGTTTTCGATCACCGGCCCGATGGTCACCTGCGTTCCCGGCCAAAGTTCCTGCACGGCTTCGGCCAGCACATGGGCTGCATCGTGGCGGATGAGCTCCAGCGCACGCGGGTCCTCGCGGGTGATGATCTCGACTTTGCCCGATCTGCCGATCGGGTCGGAAAGATCGCGCAGCGTGCCGTCGATCGAATAGGCAACGGCCTTCTTGGCCAGCGACTTCGAGATCGATTCCGCCAGGCCGGCGCCGGTCATCGCCGCGTCGTAATCGCGAACGGAACCATCGGGAAATGTCAGGGAAACGGAATTCAGCATAAGATTCTCCTATCCAGTCCCGCAAACGAGCGCGGGTGGTAAAATGCATGTCGCCCAAGACTGCTTAGCGGTTTTGGCGCTACGACATGCATCAGTAAGAGCCGGATGCGTCCGGCGGCGAGCGGTCTTTTATGGGCAGTTTTCGGCGCCGTAAAGCCGGATGTAGGTCACCTGAGGAGATTCGGCAGATCTTTCAGGAACATCGCCCGCGTCTTGAGTCCCTTTGGCGTGTCGGAACGTTTCGTATCGACTACCAGGCGGGCAAAGACGATCTTGCGAGCATCGGTCTGCGCCCAGCCGACAAACCAGCCAAGCGAGCGCTTGTCGGCGCTGTCGCCGAGCCTGGTCGTTCCGGTCTTGCCCTGCACCGTCCAGCCGCCTGCCCGGAAGGTCGGGACAATCGCGCTGGTCATCGCATGGGCCTTGTCCGAAACCGGCAGTTTTCGCGCCAGCAGCTTGCGCAGGAAATCGACCTGCTCGACCGGCGATATCTTGAGCGAAGAATTCACCCAGGAATGGGTGAGGCCGTCATTCTTGCCGGCAGTGCCGGAGACTTCGGTGTTGCCATAGTCCAATCTGGACACATAGCCGGCAAACTGTTTGCTGCCGAGCCGGCGCGTAATCTCGCGTGAGAACCAAAGGACCGAATCCCTTTCCCAGATCGTCGGGTCGACGGTCTTGCGGTCCCGTTTCGGGGCATTGAACTCTGCCTTGTACTCCCAGCTTGGCGTATGCTCGTCGCTCAGGATTCCAGCATCATAGCCGATCAGCGCCAGCGGAACCTTGAATGTCGAGGCGGGGCTGAAGCGCTGATCACAGGTCCCTTGGCGATACAGCGTCTCGCCGCTTGCGGCGTCGACGATCAGCGTGCATTCGACGTCCCCGAGCGGCGCCGATTGCGCACGGATCGGAAAACCCATCAGCCACGCCAGGACGTAGAGAACCACGGCGAAAATGAAGGGACGACGATCTATCCGGCGCATTTGGTAATCTCTCCTGAAGGGTGTCAGGAGCGGCTTAGCGAGGTGTCTTGTCTCGATTTTGTCTCAAATGCGCTATGTCAGCGCAAGCTGCGGTTAACCCTACCAGATCGTAAAAAGCGATCCCTTTGTGCACCGCACAGTTGCGGTCAACTGTCCAGGTCGCCACGTTTTTTCCCGATCCGCCAATACCGCCATGGCATGAACCAGAGGTAGCGATCAGCCAGTGCCTCAGGCACCCGGTCGATGCCGTGCGTGCCGAACGGTCCGCAGCGCAGCACCCGGAAAAACCCCATCCAGCCGCCGGCCCACAGCCCGTGGCGGGCGATCGCTTCATGCGCGTATTCGGAACAGGTCGGCAGATGCCGGCAGGAATTGCCGACGAAGCCGGACAGCGTCAGCTGGTAGAGTCGGACAAGCGACGTGCCGAAGACGCGGCCCGGCGTCTTGCGCCACGGGCCGGACCAGTTGCGTCCTTGTCGAATCGGCCTGGCGCCGTGCGCATGCCGATGTTGGCCGACCACCGCAGTCTCCACATCGCGTTTCCCTACGCGATAGATGTGCGCATCGGGCCAGGAACGCAATGCC
The DNA here is from genome assembly GCF_040320565.1 of Mesorhizobium sp. M0664. NCBI lineage: Bacteria > Pseudomonadati > Pseudomonadota > Alphaproteobacteria > Hyphomicrobiales > Phyllobacteriaceae > Mesorhizobium > Mesorhizobium sp. M0664. The sequence continues at coordinate 123,819 of NZ_JAMYPW010000005.1, read as the reverse complement.
GTTCCGGCAATCCCGTCATGGCCTGGTAGGGCGAACCGGATAGCGGTCGGGCGTCGGCCTTCGGCATACGGCGACGCTGGTCGGCGGCCTCTCCTCGCACCAATCCCTATGCGGTTTCTCGTCGTACCATTGAAACGTCGCGATCCGCATCACATCGCCCAGAATGTTGAGAAACTGGATCATGGCGGCACTCCTTGAGCACCGATTAGAGCGCCGCTGGCCTTGCTCTTCAAACGAGTATAACGTCCACGTCAGATAACTCTGAGTTATGCGAATGAAGCGCGGACACCTCCCCCTGACGGCTCTGAGAAGCTTCGAAGCAGCCGGTCGTCACCTGAGCTTCAGCCGTGCGGCCGAGGAGCTTTATGTTTCGCAGGCGGCGATCAGCCGACAGATCCGCGAGCTCGAAACCTTCCTGCGCCAACCTTTGTTCTTCCGCCATCATCGCCGCGTCGAGTTGACCGACACCGGCCAGCGGCTGCTCGACCAGTTGGTCAGAAGTTTCGAGGGCATCGACAGGCTGCTTTCGGAATTGACGGCGGCCCCGACGCAGTCCGTGGTGCGTGTCAGCGTCGAGCCATCGCTTGCATCCGTATGGCTGGTGCCGCGGCTCAACCGCTTTCGCGAGTTGCGACCCGACATCGACGTTTCCCTTGAGGTCGAGCCGAGATTGATAGAGTTTCGCAGCGATCAGCCCGAACTTGCCCTGCGTTTCAGTGCGCACGCCACCTCATGGCCACGCAGCGAAGCCGAACAGCTTGCCGCGGTCGTCGATTCCCCAGTTCTGTCGCCGGCACTTCTTGCATCCGGCCCAGCTCTGGAAAAGCCGATCGACCTTGGTCGCTATACGTTGCTGCACGAAGAAAACCGTCAGGCTTGGGCACGCTGGTTCGAAGCGGCGGGCGTGACGGCTGATGCCGTGCCTGCGCGCGGCCCGATGCTGGCCGATGCTTCGCTTTCGAAGCAGGCAGCCTTGCTTGGACATGGTGTCGCGCTGGGCGATCTATTGCAGATCGGCGAAGAACTTGCGTCCGGCGCGCTGATCAAGCCTTTCGACATCGACGTCGCGTCGGGCGCCTATTGGCTAGTGGCCAGAAGGCTGAATGACCTTTCCGAGCCAGCCAGGGCTTTTGCCGACTGGGTCCGGGCGGAATTCGCCGAAAGCCGGCGTTTTCTCGCCAAGGTTTAAGCTGCCTCTTCCGCCCGCTTCTTCTCGATCTGGCCGATGGCGTCGACCACTGCGTCGAAGGTCAGCATGGTCGAGGCGTGGCGCGCCTTGTAGTCGCGCACCGGTTCCAGGTATTTCAGGTCGGCGAAGCGGCCTTCGGGCGGCGGGCCGTTTTCCTTCAGCATCTTCAGCATCGTCTCGCGCACGCTGCGCAATTCTTCGGCGCTGGCGCCGACGACATGCTGCGCCATGATCGACGACGACGCCTGGCCAAGCGCACAGGCCTTCACGTCATGCGCGAAATCGCTGACGACGCCATCATCCATCTTCAGATCGACGGTCACCGTCGAGCCGCACAGCTTGGAATGTGCTCGTGCGGTTGCGTCGGGCCGGTCGAGCCGGCCGATCCGTGCGATGTTTCCGGCAAAACCCAGAATTTTCGCATTGTAGACATCGTCGATCATATTTTTCCAATCCGTCGCCGCCCAGCGAACAGTCATTGCCGCTCTGGCGTCTTCCTTTCGCTCGGCACGAACATATATAATGGCGGTAGTCGGGTATCGACAAGGCGACCACAAACCTCGTCATACCCAATTCTGTTCACGCCACTTACGGGCTGGAAACCGGGCGAGTTTCTGACACCCGAAAGGTCGTGGTCCGTTCAACTCGTTCCTCCTGAGAGAGGAACTACGGGAGACGCCTTTATGGACGCCGTTATCAAGAAGCTCATGCCGCGGTCTGCCTATATGGAAAAGCCGGTCACCGACCGGCCGAGCGAGGCCGAAGTCGAAGCCGCTGTGCGCACCTTGTTGCGCTGGACCGGCGACAACCCTGACCGCGAGGGCCTGATCGACACGCCGAAGCGCGTCACCAAGGCGTTCAGCGAAATGTTCAACGGTTATGATATGTGCCCAGCCGAGGAACTTGGCCGCACCTTTGAGGAAGTTGCCGGCTATGACGACCTCGTTCTCGTCAAGGACATATCCTTCCACTCGCATTGCGAGCATCACATGGTGCCGATCATCGGCAAGGCGCATGTCGGCTATCTGCCTGACGGCAAGGTTGTCGGCCTGTCCAAGATAGCCCGTGTCGTCGACATCTTCGCCCATCGCTTGCAGACCCAGGAAGCGATGACTGCGCAGATTGCCGGCGTCATCCAGGACGTGCTCAATCCGCGCGGTGTGGCCGTTATGCTTGAGGCCGAGCATATGTGCATGGCCATGCGCGGCATCCGCAAGCAGGGCTCCACCACGCTGACCTCAACCTTCACCGGCGTCTTCAAGGACACACCCGAAGAGCAGGTCCGCTTCGTCACCATGGTGCGCGGCGGCAGGATCTGATCGGCCTGCCGGCTTCGCTAGATAAGGACCGGCGAATGTCGGCATTGGAATTCCCGAAAGCTCCAACAGACAAGAAGGCACTCGAGGAAGGCGCGGTCCTTTCACCGCGCTTCGATGCTGCCGGCCTCGTCACTGTCGTGGTCACCGATGCCGAAGACGGCATGCTGCTGATGGTCGCGCATATGAATGCCGAGGCGCTGGCGCTGACGCTCGAGACCGGCATCGCGCACTACTGGTCGCGTTCGCGCAACGCGCTGTGGAAGAAGGGCGAAACCTCGGGCAATGTCCAGCAGGTCGTCGAGATGTTCACGGATTGTGACCAGGACGCGATATGGTTGCGCGTCAAAGTGCTGGGTCACCAAGCAACTTGTCACACCGGCCGACGTTCATGCTTTTATCGGACGGTGGGGCTGAGCGATGGCAAAGGGACGCTTGCCAGCGACGGCAGCAAGCCGCCGTTCGATGCGGAAAAAACCAATCGAAAGCCCAATACACCATCAATATGAACCATTCGCAGCACTTCAGCCACGTATATTCATGATTTCGATACGGCCCGCCTGTAGGATGACCGTGGGACAAGGGAGATTGTGATGCTCGACTGGGCGTCATTGCGCAACAGACCTGACGTTCGGGAGGCCAATGGCCTCTCCTCGGCTGCGGGCGCATCCGAAACCAAATCTCCGGGCAAAACCGGGATTTCGCTGGCATTGGGTGGCGGCTGTGCGCGCGGCTGGGCGCATATCGGCGTGCTGCGCGCGCTTGATGAAGCCGGCATCGAAGTGTCGATGATCGCCGGCACCTCGATCGGCGCGCTGGTCGGCGGCTGCTATGTTGCCGGCAAGCTCGACGAGTTGGAAGAATTCGCGCGCAGCCTGACCAGGCGGCGCATTTTTGGCCTTCTCGACCTCAATCTACGCGGCAGCGGCCTGTTCGGTGGCATGAAGCTCGATGCGCGGCTGCGCGAGCACATAGCCGGCATCCGCTTCGAGGACCTGCCAAAACCATTCGTCTGCGTCGCTTCGGAAATCCGCACCGGCCATGAGATCTGGCTGTCGAGCGGCTCGTTGAGCACCGCAATGCGCGCCTCCTACGCGCTGCCCGGCGTGTTCGAGCCGGTCGCCTGCAATGGGCGTGTGCTGGTTGACGGCGCACTGGTCAATCCGGTGCCGGTCTCGGTCTGCCGTGCCTACGAGCAGCCGCTCGTGGTTGCGGTGAACCTTCACTACGATCTGTTCGGCCGCGCCGCGGTGATCAAGCACAATGCCGGCGAGCTGGTCATCGAGAAAGACGCGCCGAGGGCCGGCCACGCCGATCCCGAACGCCAGTCGCGCGAGACGCGGCTCGGCATTACCGGCGTCATGGTCGAGGCCTTTAACATCATCCAGGACCGCATTTCGCGCGCCAGGCTGGCCGGCGACCCGCCGGACATATCGCTGCAGCCGAAGCTCAGCCATATCGGCCTGACCGAATTCCACCGCGCAGACGAAGCGATCCGTATCGGCTACCAGGCAACGATGGCGCAGATCGGCGACCTGACCCGGCTGCAGACCGTCCTCGCTTAGGCAGGGCGGCAGCGAGCTCTCAGGCAAGCGCCGCGTCGATGATGCGGAACTGCACCGTGCGGTTGCCGTTCCAGTGATTGCCCGACAGCGAGCCGGCGACGTGCACCGGTTTGCCCCTGTTCTTGAACAGGAATTCGCCGAGCGCAGTATCGACGGCGCGAAAGGCGATCGCCTGGATGCGGCCGCCACTTTCCGACTGCAGGTCGACGCGGATGTGGTTGCTGCCGACCGCCCGCGCATCAACAAGCCGGTGACGCGGCAGCGCGAACACCGGCGCGACATGCCCAGCGCCGAACGGCCCTGCCCTCTCTAGTGCATCGAGCAGCCCAAGCGTCGCGCCCTCGGCGGCTAGCGCACCGTCGATCGCCAGGCTCTCCTCGCCTTGCAGCCGGAATACATCCACCGCCGCGCGTTCTTCGAAGAAAGCCCTGAGTTCGCCGAGCTTCGCCCGCTCGACAGTGATGCCGGCCGCCATTCCGTGGCCGCCGCCCTTGACGATAAGCCCGGCATCGGCAGCCTCGCGCACCAGCCGGCCGAGGTCGAAGCCCGACACCGAACGGCCTGACCCCGTACCGACACCATTGGCGTTGAAGGCGATGGCAAAGGCCGGCCGTCTTGCATGGTCCTTGAGCCGCGAGGCAAGCAGGCCGACAATGCCAGGATGCCAGTTGCTGCTGGCTGTCACCACGATGGCCGGACCATTGCCGCCGGCAAGCTCGGCATCGGCCTCTGAGCGCGCGGCGGCCAGCATCTCCTGCTCCATCGACTGCCGCTCCTGGTTGAGCCGGTCCAGCGTCTCGGCGATGGTGCGGGCCTCGACCGGGTCGTCGGTTGCAAGCAGGCGGCTGCCAAGTGCTGCGTCGCCGATGCGCCCGCCGGCGTTGATGCGCGGACCGATCAGAAAGGCCAGATGGAACGTGCTGATCGGCTCGCCTATACGCGAGACCCGCGCCAACGCCGCCAGCCCTTCGTTTCTCTGCTGCCGCGCCACCTGCAGCCCCTTGACCACGAAGGCGCGGTTGACGCCGGTGAGCGGCACCACGTCGCAGACTGTGCCCAGCGCCACCAGGTCGAGCAGGCCAAGCAGGTCCGGCGGTGCGGCATCCGGCAAGCGGCCGCGCAGGATCTTCGCGGTCTGCACCAGGCAAAGGAAGACGACGCCGGCGGCACAAAGATGACCTTGGCCGGAAAGGTCGTCCTCGCGATTTGGGTTGACGACCGCAGCCGCCGCCGGCAGCGGCCCGCCGACCTGATGGTGATCGAGCACCACGACGTCGGCGCCGGCGGCCTTTGCGGCGTCGATGGAAGCAGCACTGTTGGTGCCGCAATCGACGGTGACGATCAGCGTCGCGCCGCGCGAGACGAGTTCGCGCATCGCTTCCGGATTGGGGCCGTAACCCTCGAAGATGCGGTCCGGTATGTAGATCTCCGACGCCACCGAGAAATATGCGAGAAAGCGCTTGAGCAGCGCCGACGAGGCGGCGCCGTCGACATCGTAGTCGCCAAAGATCGCCACTTTTTCCCTGGCCATCACCGCCTGGGCGATGCGAGCGGCGGCCCTGTCCATGTCGGTCAGCGATGCCGGGTCGGGCAGCAGATTGCGGATGGTCGGATCCAGAAACCGCTCGGTCTGCTCGGCGGTGACACCACGCCCGGCCAGCACACGTGCCACGATGTCAGGCACGCCATACCCTTGCGCGATGGCGAGCGCGGCCATGTCCTGACGCTCGGTCAGCCGGTGTTCCCAGGAAACGCCGGTGGCCGACTGCCTGACATCGAGGAAAAAGCGTCTTTCCCCCGTCACGTGACGCGCCGTCTGCAATTTGTCATTGCGCACAATATGCAACGGCTAACTGAGTCGAAATCAAAACTTTTCCAGATCCTGATGCCTGGCTTTGATTTCGCGCACGGTCCGCGATGACGAGCGCAGCACGATCGTGTGCGTGGTGATGAAATTGCGGCCGAACTTGACGCCGGCCAGCATATTGCTGTCGGTGACGCCGGTCGCGGCAAACAGCACGTCGCCGCGGGCCATGTCTTGCGTGTGGTAGATCCGTTTTGGGTCGGAGATCCCCATCTTCGCGGCGCGCGCCAGCTTTTCCGGCGTATCGAAGATCAACCTGCCCTGCATCTGGCCACCGGTGCAGCGCAAGGCGGCCGCTGCGAGCACGCCTTCGGGCGCGCCTCCGGTGCCGAGATAGATGTCGATGCCGGTCTCGTCCGGGTCGGTGGTATGGATGACCCCGGCGACATCACCGTCGCCGATCAGACGGATCGCGGCTCCGGTCGCCCGCACGGCTTCGATCAACGCGCCATGGCGTGGCCGGTCGAGAATACAGGCGGTGATCTCCGCCACCGGCACGCCCTTGGCCCTGGCGAGGCTGGCGATGTTTTCGGCCGGCGAGGCATCGATGTCCATGATGCCGTCGGCATAACCCGGACCGATCGCGATCTTGTCCATATAGACGTCCGGCGCGAACAAAAGGCTGCCTTTTTCGGCAATGGCGATAACGGCCAGTGCGTTGGGCAGGTTCTTGGCGCAGATCGTCGTGCCTTCGAGCGGATCAAGCGCGATGTCGACAGCCGGGCCTTGGCCGGTACCGACCTCTTCGCCGATATAAAGCATCGGCGCCTCGTCGCGCTCGCCTTCGCCGATCACCACCGTGCCGTTGATGGCAAGACGGTTGAGCTCCTGCCGCATGGCATCGACCGCGACCTGGTCGGCGGCTTTCTCGTCGCCGCGTCCGCGCAATCTGGCGGCCGCGACCGCGGCGCGTTCGGTGACGCGCACCAATTCCATGGTCAGTATCCGGTCGAGGCCGGCGACAATGTTTTGGGCCACATTCATCGATGGACAATCCTCGTTGGCACTTTGTTTTTATTATGCATGTCGTTGTCCCAAAACCGCTGCACACTTTTGGGCGACATGCATTAGCCTCCCGCCAGAGACGCGCTTCTTGTGTCAAAGCCCCGTGACAACAGCAAGACCTGCGTTGGACCTTTTTGAAAGCGCAGCAATATCAATCGATTAAACGCCAAAATGTGAGACTGCTATCCGGCCCGCTCGATGCGGATGACTTGCGGCTTGTCGGTCAGAAGGCTGTCCCTGGTGATGCCGTCGACGGCCTTGCGCACCGCCGCCTCGGTCGTCTCGTGGGTCACCAGGATGACCGTCTTCTGTGCCTCGGTTTCCGGCCCGGCGGCATGCTGGACAATCGATTCCAGCGAAATGTCGTTGTCGGCCATGCGCTTGGCTATTGCCGCGAAAACGCCGAGGCGGTCGTGCACGGTCAGCCGGATGAAATAACCGCCGGCATGGCTGCGCATCTGCGCCTTCTTGTAAGGCTTCAATTCCTTCACCGGCCGGCCGAAGACCGGACCATGCTGGAAGCCAGGCCGGCTCTTGGCGATATCGGCAATGTCGCCGATCACCGCCGACGCGGTGGCGTTGCCGCCGGCGCCAGGGCCGGAAAGCAGCAATTCGCCGAGGATGTCGGTTTCTATCGCTACCGCATTGGTGACGCCGTGCACCTGCGCGATGACCGAGGCCGTCGGCACCATGGTCGGGTGCACGCGCTGCTCGATGCCGCTTTCGGTGCGTTGGGCGACGCCAAGCAGCTTGATCCGGTAGCCGAGATCGCCGGCCGCGCGGATGTCGGCCTGGCTGATGTTGGAGATGCCTTCCATGTAGATATCGTTGGCGGCGATCCTCGTGCCAAAGGCAAGGCTGGTCAGGATCGACAGCTTGTGCGCGGTGTCGTGACCCTCGATGTCGAAGGTCGGGTCGGCTTCGGCATAGCCCAGCCGTTGCGCATCCTTCAGGCAGGCATCGAAAGACAGGCCCTCGGCTTCCATGCGCGTCAGAATGTAGTTGCAGGTACCGTTGAGGATGCCGAAAACGCGGGTCACCGAATTGCCGGCCATCGCCTCGCGCATCGTCTTGATGACCGGAATGCCGCCGGCCACCGCCGCCTCGTAATTGAGCAGCACGCCTTTCCTCTCGGCGATCTCGGCCAGCGCCACGCCGTGCTTGGCAAGCAGCGCCTTGTTGGCGGTGACGACATGGCGGCCGCCTTCAAGTGCCGCTTTTACGGACGAGCGCGCCGCCCCGTCGTCGCCGCCGATCAGCTCGACGAACACGTCGATCTCGCCGGTCTGCGCCATCTTGATGGCGTCGTCGAACCACTGTGCTGCGCCAAGATCGACGCCACGGTCGCGCTTTGGGTCTCGGGCCGAAACGGCTGTGACGACGATGTCGCGTCCGCACTGCCGCGTCAGTTCCGCCGCCTTGTCGCGCAGCACGCGCGCCACCGACGCGCCGACGGTGCCGAGCCCGGCAATTCCAACACGCAACGCTTCAGCCATGTCCGGCGACGCCCCATTCAGTCGGTCGATGTGTAGAAAATCAGCGATGCGCGGCGAGCGGTACGACGTTATTCGGCTGCTTGGCGCTGGATGCGAGGAAGCGCTTGATGTTGCGCGCCGCTTGCCGGATCCGGTGCTCGTTTTCGACCAGCGCGATGCGCACGTGATCGTCGCCATGCTCGCCGAAGCCGACGCCCGGCGCCACCGCGACGTCGGCGTGCTCGATCAGGAGCTTGGAGAATTCAAGCGAGCCAAGGTGCTTGAACGGCTCCGGGATCGGCGCCCAGGCGAACATCGATGCCGCCGGTGCGGGAATGGTCCAGCCGGCGCGGCTGAAAGCGTCGACCATGACATCGCGGCGTTTGCGGTAGACGTCGCGCACTTCCGCGATGTCGGCGCCATCGCCGTTGAGTGCATGCGCCGCCGCCACCTGGATCGGCGTGAAGGCGCCGTAGTCGAGATAGGATTTCACTCGCGTCAGCGCCGAGATCAGCCGTTCATTGCCGACCGCAAAACCCATGCGCCAGCCCGGCATCGAAAAGGTCTTCGACATCGAGGTGAACTCGACGGCGACGTCTATGGCGCCCGGCACCTGCAGCACCGAAGGCGGCGGATTGCCGTCGAAATAGATCTCCGAATAGGCAAGATCCGACAGGATGATGATGTCGTTCTTCCTCGCGAAGGCCACCACCTCCTTGTAGAAATCGAGCGAAGCGACCAGTGCCGTCGGATTGGACGGATAATTGAGGATCAGTGCCAGCGGCTTCGGGATCGAATGGCGAATGCCGCGCTCCAGGGCCGGGATGAAGCCGTCGTCCGGCTCGACCTGCAGCGAGCGGATGACGCCGCCCGACATGATGAAGCCGAACGCATGGATCGGATAGGTCGGATTAGGGCAAAGGATCACGTCGCCGGGGGCGGTGATCGCCTGCGCCATATTGGCGAAGCCCTCCTTCGAGCCGAGCGTCGCCACCACCTGGCTGTCCGGGTCGAGCTTCACGCCGAAGCGGCGGGCATAGTAGTTGGCCTGGGCACGACGCAGGCCCGGAATGCCGCGCGACGACGAATAGCGGTGCGTGCGCGGATCGCGTACCACCTCGCAGAGTTTGTCGACGATGGCCTTGGGCGTCGGCAGATCCGGATTGCCCATGCCAAGGTCGATGATGTCGGCGCCGCGCGAACGGGCGCTGGCCTTCAGCCGGTTGACCTGTTCGAAGACATAGGGCGGAAGCCGGCGGACCTTGTGAAATTCTTCCATGGCAGTTCCAGACAGTGAGGTTGCGGTCGCGCGTATAAGCCTATTTGCAACTAGGGTCGAGAGCGGGGTCGCATTTGCCTTCGATCTGCTTCAGCGCCTCGGCGCCGTGTTTTTTTGCCAGCTGGTCCAGCGCTGCCTGGTCCGCAACCTTGACGCCCCCGCCCTTGGCGGCCTGGCTCTGCTCCTCGGCCTTCAGTTGGGCGAGCTTGGCGTTCTTTTCCTCGTCGGTGAATTGTTCGGCCGCCACCTGCGGCCGGATGTTCAGGTTCGGATAGGAACCGGTGTCCTTCGCGCCGACAAGGCCGGTGGCGGGCGCCGCACCTTCCATGTTGCTGCTCGTGCAACCGGCCATCGCCAACAGGACGAGCGCCATGCGGCAAAAACGACCAGTGCCGGAAAAAACGTTCTTGCCAATATTAATCGTCATATTGTTTTCCTGGCGGCCGGGTTAGAGCACATTGGACCCTGTTCGATATCCCATGGTAATATGTCAACAAAACGCTTCGGGAGGAACCCCGCGAACCATGGCCAAAACACCCGATTCGGGCAAAGCGGAAGATGACCAACCTTCGACCGTCGAGCAATATCTGGTGAAGGACCCGGAACGCTTCGCCCTGAACATGGCCCGCATGATCGAGCAGGCCGGCAAAGCCGCCTCGGCATGGGTCGAGCCGCGGGAAAAGGGCGAGGTGCGCGATCACGTCGCCGAGCCGGTCGTCGACATGGTGAAGACGTTCTCCAAGCTCACCGAGTACTGGCTCTCCGACCCGCAGCGCGCGCTGGAGGCGCAAACGCGGCTGTTTTCCGGCTACATGACCGTCTGGGCCAACGCCGTCCAGCGCATCGGCGCCGGCGCCGAGGACGCGGTCAAGCCCGAGCGCGGTGACAAGCGTTTCCAGGATCCGGAATGGGGCCGCAACGCCTTCTTCGATTTCCTCAAACAGGCGTATCTGGTCACCTCGCGCTGGGCGGCCGAACTGGTCGAGCACGCCGATGGCCTGGACGAGCACACCCGCCACAAGGCCGGCTTTTATGTCAAGCAGGTGTCCAATGCCATCTCGCCGTCGAATTTCATCCTGACCAATCCGGAATTGTTTCGCGAGACTGTCGCCTCCAACGGCGAAAACCTGGTGCGCGGCATGAAGATGCTGGCCGAGGACATTGCCGCCGGCAAGGGCGACCTGAAGCTGCGGCAGGCCGATTATTCGCTTTTCGAGATCGGTAAGAATCTCGCGACCACTCCCGGCAAGGTGGTCGGCCGCAGCGACGTCGCCGAAATCCTGCAATACGAACCGACTACCGACACCGTGCTCAAGCGGCCGCTGCTGATCTGCCCGCCATGGATCAACAAATACTACATCCTCGACCTCAACCCGCAAAAATCCTTCATTCGCTGGGCAGTCGAGCAAGGCCACACCGTCTTTGTCATCTCCTGGATCAACCCGGACGAGCGGCACGGCGCCAAGAGCTGGGAGGCCTATATCAGGGAGGGCCTGCAATACGGCCTCGACACGATCGAGAAGGCGACCGGCGAAAGGCAAGTCAACGCCATCGGCTATTGCGTCGGTGGCACGCTTCTCGCGGCGGCCCTGGCGCTGATGGCGCAGGAAGGCGACAACCGCATCAAATCCGCCACCTTCTTCACCACCCAGGTCGATTTTACCTATGCCGGCGATCTAAAAGTGTTCGTCGACGAGGAGCAGGTCGCGGCCGTCGAAAAGGCGATGAACGAGAAAGGCTATCTCGACGGCACCAAGATGGCGACCGCCTTCAACATGCTGCGCTCGGGCGACCTGATCTGGCCCTATGTCGTCAACAACTACATGCGCGGCAAGGATCCCCTGCCTTTCGACCTGCTGTACTGGAATGCCGATTCGACCCGCATGGGCGCTGCCAACCATTCCTTCTATTTGCGCAATTGCTATCTCGAGAACAGGCTTTCGCAAGGCATGATGGAACTGGCGGGCCGCACGGTTTCGCTGAAGGACGTTACCATTCCGGTCTACAACCTCGCCTCTAAGGAGGACCATATCGCGCCGGCGCTTTCGGTCTTCCTCGGCTCGAAATATTTCGGCGGCGAGGTCGATTACGTCATGGCCGGCTCCGGCCACATCGCCGGGGTCGTCAATCCGCCGGCGGCGCAGAAATATCACTACTGGACCGGCGGCAAGCCGGCCGGCGACTTCGACCAGTGGCTCGCCGGGGCCACCGACCATCCCGGTTCCTGGTGGCCGCACTGGCAACGCTGGATCGAAGCCAAGGACAATACCCGCGTACCGGCCCGCAAACCGGGCGAGCATATGCAAGTTCTAGGCGAAGCCCCCGGCACCTATGTCAAGGTGCGCGTGTAACCATCTGTAATGTGTGGTGAGTTGACGCGCCGCCAAAAGCGGGCGAAATGGTGCCGTCAACCCTGAGCAGCCTTGATTCATCCTCTAGCCGCCAAATTACTTTGAGGCTTGCAGATTTGACACAGGTCTCGTTTCCGGTTCGGGGAACAAGGGTCATTTCGACGAGACGTTTCGACGCCGCGCCAATGACGAACCGGTCGGATATCGAGGGGGAATTTTGTTTTGAGATCAGCAGGATCGCGCCTCGCGAAGGGAGAAAGCCGCGCCATTGTGGCGGCGCTTTTCTCGGTGCTCCTGGCGTCCTGCACCTCGGCCGGCGACCCGACCATGTCGGTCGGCATGCCAGGCTATAATACCTCGGCTACCGAAATCAGCACGGCCGCCGGTGCGCCCCAGGCCAGCACGGCCGCATCATCGTCGCAGATGACAAGCACACAAATGACGATGAATGCCGACGGCGACGCCAACCTTCCCGAGCAGGTCGCCTATGTGCCGGTGGCCAAGCCAGGGGCCAAGCTCGACGCCGGCTTCCCGATCGCCGTTCCCACGGCAGCCGAGACGATCGCGGGACACACGCCGCAACCGCTGCAACCAAACGCCCAGACGGCTGAACAGGCCGTGGCGCAGAACAGTGCTGATGCATCGAAGCCCGACGCCAAGGCCGCCGAGCCGGCGATGAACAACCCGGTCTATGTGACCGCCGGCGAGATGCCGCAGCCACAGGCCTACGCACCGAAGAAAAACTTCCTGGCCTCACTGTTCAGCGCCACGCCTGCTTCGGCGGCACCTTCTTCGCCGGCCAACAGCAGATCGGGCGGGCAGCCAACGGTCATGCAGGCCAAGGCGACGCCTGCGGCAAAACCCACCGTCACCCTGGCTTCGGCCGATCCGGCTGAAAAGCCGGTGCAGCTGGTGTCGACGGGCGATACCAGCCACTTCACGGCCGATGCGCTGCCCGGCGTGCGACAGACGGCGCTGTTCGAGATCAAGCGCAAATCCGGCCTCGACGATGAGAGTGACGTCGATCTCAACGAAGACGAAGGTTCGGGTGGCGCCTACCAGGTCGCCTCCGCCGCCGGCCTTGCCCGGCTGGCGCCCAACGGCCTCCTGAAACAGAACGAAAGCGTCGATGTCGCCTGCTTGAAGCCGTCGCTGGTTCGCGTGCTGAAGACGATCGAAGGCCACTACGGCCGCAAGATGACGGTCACCTCCGGCTATCGCGATCCGGCCCGCAACCGCCGCGCCAACGGCGCCAAGAATTCGCTGCACATGTACTGCGCTGCCGCCGACATCCAGGTCCCCGGCGTCTCGAAGTGGGAACTGGCGAGCTACATCCGCACCATGCCGGGCCGCGGCGGCGTCGGCACCTACTGCCACACCGAATCCGTCCATGTCGATGTCGGCCCCGAGCGCGACTGGAACTGGCGCTGCCGCAGGCGCGGCTAGGTTCTTTCCGGCGCCGCGACGCCCCTTCCCCGGCGACGTTGTACTTTGCCGCAACCAGCTTCGCCGGCAAAAACACGCGGTTTGGAGCCAAAGGAAAAAAGTTGTCGCAGCCGGCGGCAGACGGGTTGCCGGTTTGTCGTGACGCAACTATAAGCGCTCACATCTGAGCGCGCCCATCGTCTAGCGGTCAGGACACCGCCCTTTCACGGCGGTAACAGGGGTTCGATTCCCCTTGGGCGTACCAGCATTTCAACTTGGCATATGTCTATCGCCAGCGTGATGCTGCGCCAGCTCTGCTGGACCCGCCACTCTGATAGGGGTGTCGGCAAGAAGAGGCGAAGACGACTGAGGACTTCGTCGAAGGCTGTCTAAGCCCGCAGTCCCCTCGCCTCGCCGCCGCGCTTGCGCGGAACCATCATGTCCCTGGCAAGCAGGCCGCTCACCCGGCAAAAGGCCATGAAGGCCCGCCATGCGTCTTCGGTCTCGACGATGTCCACCGTGGCGCCAAAACAGGCATTGAACGCGGCCTGGTAGGTTGGTCCCTTCCGGCGAACCGGCCATGTTTGCAGGAAATCGAGCGCCTGCTCGACACTGTAGATTTCCTCGACCGGCTGGCCGGGCACAGGCGCGATCCGCACCGGCACCTCGAATTGCAGTCTGTCCATTCGATCTCTCCCGAACTGACACCCCCGCAGCAACGCCGTTCGTCGCAAAAAATTGCCGTGGCGGCTTAATGCTTGGGCCGCTTCTCGCCTAGAAATGTGTCGTCACTACGGTGGTCAATGAACCCAGCGAAGTATGGGCCGCTAGAGGCAAGGAGAATGCCCCCAGGCGTGAATATCGCCGGTCTTCGGCCCGTCGCCGGCAGTTCGTCCTTGAACCTTGCGCTTTCCAGTGCCAAATCTGGGAAGGTTTCTCTCGCCGAGGCTCATCCAGCCCCGCATCCCTGCAAGACGGATAAAATGGTCACCTATCTCGACGCCGCCACGGCACCGCTCAGAAACACCGGCCAGATCCGTCTTTACGACGAGGAAGGTTTTGTCGGCATGCGCAAGGCTTGCGATCTCACCGCGCGCTGCCTCGACGAACTGGTACCGATTGTGGCGCCCGGCGTCACCACCGAAGCGATTGATCGCTTCGTCTTCGAGTTCGGGATGGACCATGGCGCGCTTCCGGCGACGCTCAACTACCGTGGCTATACGAAATCATCCTGCACCTCGATCAACCACGTCGTCTGTCACGGCATACCCGACAACAAGCCGTTGAAGGATGGCGACATCGTCAATATCGACGTCACCTATATCCTCGACGGCTGGCATGGCGACTCCTCGCGCATGTATCCGGTGGGCACGATCAAGCGTGCCGCGGAGCGGCTGCTCGAAGTCACGTATGAGTGCCTGATGCGCGGCATCGCGGCAATCAAGCCGGGCGCCCGAACCGGCGCCATCGGCGCCGCCATCCAGACCTATGCCGAAGCCGAGCGTTGCTCGGTGGTGCGCGATTTCTGCGGCCACGGGGTTGGCCGGCTGTTTCACGACGCGCCGAATATCCTGCATTACGGCAGCGCCAGCGAAGGCGTCGAGATGCGGCCGGGCATGATCTTCACCGTCGAGCCGATGATCAATCTCGGCCGGCCGCATGTGAAAGTGCTGTCGGACGGCTGGACCGCGGTGACGCGCGACCGTTCGCTGTCGGCGCAGTACGAGCACACGATCGGCGTCACCGAGACCGGCTGCGAGATCTTCACGCTGTCGCCAAAAAACCTCGACCGCCCCGGCCTGCGGGCCTAGTGTCTGGCAGATCGGGCGTTACCTTGCCCGGCAAATGCTGGGTGGGGCAGCCATGAACGGCAACGACGACGAGCGGGCCTTCTTTCCCGAAAGGCCAGTGCGATCCCACGCGAAGGCGGTGGCCGCCGACAAGCCGCATTATCTCGGCCATCGCGACCGCCTGCGCGAGCGCTTCGCCGCCGGTGCCAACACCCTCCCCGACTACGAACTGCTCGAGCTTCTTTTGTTCCGGCTGATCCCGCGCGCCGACACCAAGCCGGTCGCCAAGGCATTGCTGGCACGCTTCGGTACATTGGCCGAGGTCCTCGGTGCGTCCGTCGAGCGCCTGCAGGAGGTGAAGGGCATCGGCCCGGCGGTGGCGCTCGACCTCAAGGTGGTTGCGGCAACGGCGCAGCGCATGGCGCGCGGCGAGATCGCCGGCCGCGAGCTGTTGTCGACCTGGACGCAGGTTCTCGAATACTGCCGGTCGGTGATGGCCTTCGAGGAGCGCGAGCAGTTCCGCATCCTGTTCCTCGACAAGAAAAACGCGCTGATCGCCGACGAAGTCCAGCAGGTCGGCACCGTCGACCACACACCGGTCTATCCGCGCGAGGTGGTCAGGCGCGCCTTGGAGCTCTCCGCCACGGCGATCATTCTGGCGCATAACCATCCGTCGGGAGACCCGACGCCGTCGCGCGCCGACATCGAGATGACCAAGCTGATCATCGAGACGGCCAAACCGCTTGGTATTGCCGTTCACGACCACATCATCATCGGCAGGAAAGGCCACTCCAGCATGAAGGGGCTGCTGCTGATCTGAGGTTTGGCGTTGTTTTCAGCTTTGTCCGCTGTACGCCTATGTACCGCAACGTGAAGGCGGTCGGCTCGATAAATTCTGGCGCCGAGGCTCAGCTGGCCGTGCGCAGGCGTCGCGATCGGACAAAGGTCTTAAGTCCCTCGGAATCGAACGCGTGGCCGAAGGCATAACCCTGCAATATGTCGCAGCCCAGGCCCTTAAGTAGCCGTGCATGCTGCATCGTCTCGACGCCTTCCGCCACGACCTCGATACCCAGCGACTTGCCGATTTCAATGATCGACGAGACAACCTGCCTTCTCTGCGGCGATTTGACGATTGGGGTGACCAGCTGCCGATCTATCTTCAGCCGGCGCGGCTGCAACTTCAGCAAACTGACCATCGAAGCGTAACCGGTACCAAAATCGTCTATTTCGATGTCAATCCCCAGTTCTTTTATCTGCTCGATGTTCCACGTGACAAGGTCGTCGTTCTCGTCCAGGAAAATCGACTCAACAAGCTCAAACGAAACTGTTCCCTTCTTGATATTTTGCTCTCGCAGGCTCTTGATGAGCTCCTCATCCTGAAGGCGCCTGGCCGAGACATTGACCGACACCCGCGGAATGTGAAGTTTTGCAGCGGACCACGCTTCGAAATCCGAAAGCGATTGCTTCAATATGGCTTGGTCGATGATCGAGACAACGTTCAGTTCTTCTGCAATCCTCAGGAAGACGTCGGGCGCCAAAATACCCTTTATTGGATGTTTCCACCTCGCCAGCGCCTCAACCCCAACGATTTCGAGCGTCTTTGCGTCAAATTGGGGCTGGTAGAACGGGATGAACTCGTTGCGCTCGAGGCCGCCGAGAATTTCGTCGGCAATCCGCTTGGTATCGACGATTTCGCTTTGCATCGCGTCGGTGAAGAATTCGTATCGATTGCGCCCCCGCCCCTTTGCTCGGTAAAGCGCGATATCGGCGTTCACCAGCAGGTGTTTGGCTTCGACATCTTTTCCGTTATCGACAGCGATTCCCACGCTGACACCAAAACGGCATCGATGACCCTGATAGTAGACCGGTTCGCGCATCTGGCTGATGACGCGGTCGGCGAGCAGCGCCAGCTGCTTGGTATCGTCGCGCACCACGCACAGAACGATGAATTCGTCTCCCCCGATACGGGCGACGAATCCCTCGTCGCCGACCTTCGACCTGAGCACGGTTGACGCGTGAACCAACATCGCGTCACCGGCGGCGTGGCCCAGCGTATCGTTGATGTGCTTGAACCGATCCAGATCTATGTGAAGCAGTGCCGCGTGCCCGCCTGAGTGCCTGGCGTTTGCCGCGTAATGTTCCAGTACCTGGTCGAGGTAACGCCGGTTGGGCAAGCCGGTCAGCGAATCATGAAGCGCGATGTGCTCTATGCGCGCTTTGGCTGACTCGAGTTCTGCATTTTTCGACTCGGACAGCTGTTTTGCACGAACCAGATCCTTGTTCAGCAGGACGTCGGCAGTCACGTCCCATTCCGCGCCGATCATTTTTGGGGTGTCGTTTGCGACCCGGTAAACGATCGCCTTGGACCGGACATGACGGATCTCGCCATCCTGACGCACAATCCGGTACTCCGACAAATATGGTCGTCCGCTGGCCACCGCCCTGTCGAAGTCCGCGTTGGCGCCAGCCAAATCATCTGGGTGGATTGCTCCCGCCCAGTCTGGATAGCCCCGGTGCTCGCCGGTTGGTTTGCCATATATTTCGTTGACGCGATCATCCCACGTAAGCTCGTTGGTCGCGAGATCGTGTTCCCAAACCCCAATAGCCGAAGCTTCCAGGGCGAGTTCCAAGCGTCGTGACAATCGACGCAATTCCGCATAATTGCGCTGTCTTTCGCCAATCAGGCGGCCTGTGACCAGGAAAGGGAACACAACCAAGGCTCCGGCCGTCGCCATGATAGCGCGCAACAACCATGCGTTGCTTGGCGTCGAAGGCCAGCCATTTTTGGGAATGGCCGCGATTTGCCACGAACCGGACGGGAGCACAACGTCGGCTGTCACCGGATCGCTTTTGCTGATCCGCTCACTACCGTAGAATTGGTCTCCATTTTGGCCGAGAGCGTCCCTGCCGATCAGCGCTATGTCAATCCCGAGATCGTCGTCAAGCAGCCCGCTCGCCCGATAAAGACGCTGCACGTCGACAACGGCGGAAATGATGCCCCAGAACCTTTCCGTATTGCCCGCGCTCCGCACGAAAACCGGAAAGCGGCCGATGAAGCCTTGTCCTCCCTGCTTCAGCTCGACGGGGCCGGCAAGCACCAGCTTGCGTTCGTCTCGCGCCCTTAGCGCAGCCGCACGCTGTCGTTCGTTCTTGCGGTAGTCCAGGCCCATCGCCTGCTCGTTACCCTCCATCGGGTACATCAGGGAAACGACCAGATCGGGCGCGCCGGCAATATTGTTCAATTGCGAGTCGGCGCCAAACAGATTGCTCGCGAGTGAGGCGAAGCGTTGCTGTCCCATATAGGGCTCGGTCACGACCGCGGAGACCAATCCACGCACGAGTTGAAGGTTTCCGTTGATATTGCCTTCGAGCTTGGCGCGGATGAGGTTGACCTTGGTCAGCACGTCCGAACGGACGGCCTGGTCCGAGACGACTTTGTTCTGGTGCTCCGCGAACGCAGCGCTGATAAGTATGACGACAAGCGCGATCGCCGCCGGAATATTTGCCGACGAAAAGACGACCTCCTTGATGCCGCCGAACCTAGCGCGGAAAAAAGCCAATAGGCGATTCCTCAAGTGCCATTTCAGGTTTTCGGGTCGACCCGATGAGGAACATTAGCTTTCAATGTTTAATTTGACCTTCACGCTCCTTAGAGCTTTTGCACTTCCGACCGTTGCTGATGTTGCAGGCCCGAGCGGTTGGAGCCAGCTGCCGACTTCCACTGCCATGGTCCCACTGATTGAGATGCGCTGGCGCCGGCGATCCAGCGTCTGTCGACCATTCGCGAGGAGATCTGCTCATCTCAAGGCGCTCGTCTGTGGAAGCGGACCGAGAGAGAGGCCGGCTAGACCTGGCTTGCTCGGAAGATCGAGGAGCGCGAGCGATTGCACAAGTCGACGCTCCGACCCGGGTACTCTGGAGCGTTGACCTGGACTAGTGCCCCTCAATCGCCTTGGGAGACACAAGGTATGGTATCTTGCCGACGCTGCGCTTCGTCGCGCCAATGGAATAAGCCATCGGTATCTTGGGAGAGTTCTCCGGCAAGCCGTACATATCCTTGCCGGCCCGCACGGCAAATGAAAAGTGCTGCCACGAAACCGTGTCATGCTCATTGAGAAAATCGAGCGTCAGACCAGCTGAAATCAGCGCATTCACCACGTCACTGATCGGGTGGATCCATTCATAATAGCGAGGATGCTTCAAGATGCGATCATCGCCGGTGTAGGTCAGTTCCTCGTTCCAGGCGAGCGGCCGAGCTATCGGCGTTCGCCAGTCGTGCTTCAATTCCAGGGCCGCGGCCTTTCGATCGCACTGAAACAGCAATGGATGGCCCTCGGCCATGTAGAGGCGGCCGCCGGGTCGCAGAAGATCGGCAACCACCCGCGCCCAACGGAACACGTCGTCCAGCCAGTTTACCGAACCCCAGGTAACGTAAGCGATATCAAAGGTCCGGCCGAGCGCTTCCACCGCCTCGAACAGTGGCGCTTCCACGAAGCGCACTTCGGTGCCTGCCTTCGCAGCAAAATCCCGCGCTGCCACGATCGCCGTCGGTGAAAAGTCGAGCCCGGTCACGCTGCCTGCGCCGAGATTCTTCAGGCTGATCGTGTCAAGACCGATGTGACACTGCAGGTGGACGATATCCTTGCCGGCGATATCGCCGAGCTCGCGTGTTTCCAGCTCATAGAGATTGGATCCGCCGGCCAGCACATTCTCGATGTGGTAGCTGCCCGTTGTGTCGGTCGAGTGCAGTTCGGCCCGATCATCCCAATTAAGGCGGTTCGCGCCCAGAAACCGTTCCAAATTCCCCCACCCCTGACCGACGCATGGTAAACAAGTCGTTAAAGCACCTTTGCAGCGAAAGTAGCGCGCGTCAATCCGGACCGGGCGGCAGTACGACGCCGCTCGCGAAAGCATTAGTCCCGGGAAGGCTTGCTGCTGATCAAAGGCTTCTGGCGCGATCGCCGCGCCCGGCGACAAGACCCCGCAGGCGCTCCCGGACTCCGCCGTCGTGGTCTGTATGTGGATCAGTCGGTTCCTCAGCCCGGCACAGCCACCATCGCGATATTTCTGGAGAGCTCGTTTGTGGGGGCAACTGCGTCTGCCGTGCCGCTCGTGAGTGCTCGGTAGAGTGCCAGATAATCGCTGCACATGCGCTCGACCGTGAACCGCTTCTCGAACGTCTGCCGCACTCGTGCGCGATCGAGGCTGTCTATGCGCCGGAGCGCGCCCACGGCTTCCTCCACCGTATCCACGATCCATCCGGACACACCGTCATCGATGATCTCCGGGACGGCGCCACGCCGGAACGCAACCACCGGCGTACCGCAGGCCATTGCTTCGATCGTTACGAGACCGAAGGGTTCCGGCCAGTCGATCGGAAACAAAAGCGCTTTCGCATTGCCCAGAAAATCCGCCTTTTGCCGCTCATCGATCTCGCCAATGAACTCCACGTTCGAATGCCGCAGCACTTGCGGCTCGACCCTTTCCTTCCAGAACGACTGGTCCACCTTGTCGATTTTGGCGGCGATCTTCAGGGGAAACCCGGCCCGCGCCGCTATTTGTATGGCGGCTTCCGGCCCCTTTTCCGGCGAGATGCGACCGAGAAACGCAAGATAGCCAGAGGTGTTCGGGTGGAACGGCAGAAGATCGCGGGGTAGGCCATGATGCACGGTTCCAACCCAATTGACGGGCGGCATGGGCCGGCGCTGGTCGAAGGAAATCGAGACCAGGGGAACGTCGTCGAACATCGCATAAAGCTGCGCCAGATCGGGCAGGTCGAGCCTGCCGTGAAGCGTGGTAACCGTTCGTCTGGCAAAATCCCGAATTATGGGGAAGTGCAGAACATCGACGTGGAAATGCAAAACGTCGAATTCACCGGCTCGCCGGCGCACCCGTTCAAGCATCATAACATGGTGCGGACCACCGTCCTGGACCCTGGGGTTCAGGCGCAGCGCGACGTCGCAACACGGCACCAGCTCGGCTGAGGTACGAGAATCGGCGCTGGCGAACAGCGTCACCTCGTGGCCCTGTCGGGCAAGTTCTTCGGTCAGATACGAAACAATTCGCTCGGTTCCACCGTAGGTTCGGGGCGGCACGGATTCGGTTAGCGGTGCGATCTGGGCTATTTTCATTTAGAAAATCTTTTCGGCGGCGATCGCCGTCTTTCAAACAAGCTTCGGCGGCAACCAAGACAAGCGAGAGCTTCCCGTTGCGAAGTATTCTATGCAGAGCGTATTTATAGTTGTGCCGTCCGTGCTCCTCCCGTGCAATCAGGTTTCCCTTATTCAACTCCTCTGCATCCAAGAACTGCGATCCATGAGAAATGTTTCACCGGCTCGATAAAAAGACAGAATGAGCTACGCGCCGCCGCCCCGCCGCCCCCTGACAGGCAGCTTTGGATCGCTCGATCACCACCAAGTGATCCAGGCGTGCCGGTGCCGAATGGAACATAAAGCCCGGAATTCAGTTAGATAGCCGGATTTGGCTGGAGTACCGCCAGATGCGGAATTCCAGCCGGGCAGGGCACTACCGTGACACGGAGTGAGCGGCTTCGGGCGCATCTCGCCGAACTCAGGCACCACCTTGCCGAACTCGGGAGCCATAAACGCTCCCTATGGAGGATGCCATGAACCAGTGGACAAACGCCAGGCTCTGTGACGTAGCCAACCTGATCCTTGGGGCAATTCTGTTCTTCTCCCCCTGGATCTTCACCTTTGCGGCAGGCCCGCAGACGCAGAACGCCCTCGGCAGCGGAATCTTGATTGTCGTGCTTTCGGTTGCCGCCCTCGCAGCATTTGCCGTGTGGGAAGAGTGGGTGAACCTGGTCGTCGGACTGTGGGTTCTCGCATCGCCCTGGGTGCTTGGATTCCAGGCGACCACGGCGATGACCGTGCATGTCGTGATCGGCATTCTGGTCGCCGTGCTGGCGGCGATCGAGCTCTGGATGATGTATCAGAACCCGCCGACCCAGTCCGCCGCCTAACAGGCGCAGCCAGCCAGCGCCCTTTTTTGGGCCTGACGGATCTATCGGTCGTCTGCCGGTCTCTCGGCAACAGCCGCCGGAGGCCGGGTAGGCGGCGTTTGTTTGGACGAGAATAGGAAGGATGGCGCATTATGGTCGGTGACAATCCGCGTTCGACGGCCAGGATTGCGGGACATCCTATTCATCCGATGCTCGTGCCATTTCCGATCGCCTGCTTCGTCGGCACCCTGCTGACGGATCTAGCCTATTGGCGAACAGCGGAGATGATGTGGGCTGACTTCTCCGCTTGGCTGGTTACCGTCGGCGTGATCATGGGCTGCCTAGCAGCGATCGCGGGGCTGATCGATTTCCTGGCCAATCCGCTGATAAGGGCACAGCCCCCCGCCTGGCCGCACGTGCTCGGCAATCTTCTGGCGCTGGCGTTATCCATCATCAACATGCTCGTGCACACCCGCGATGCATGGACCTCCATCGTTCCTACAGGCTTGATCCTCTCGGCGGTTGTCGTGCTCGTCCTCATCTTCACTGGTTGGCTGGGCTGGTCCATGGTGTACCGGCATCACGTCGGAGTGGCGGATTGATGCGCATAGCAAGCTCCATCGGTCAGACCAGGCGCATCGCGGTGTCCGTCCTCGTTTGCACTGCGGCGATCACTCTTGCAGCGTGCAGCGGCAACGACCCGGACCCCAGCAGTCAGATAGGGCCGAATCCAAAACTGCCGGACCCGATCCAATATTTCTTCCCGCCCATGCATCTCGCTTCCGTGGTCGGATGGAATAGCGACGAGAAGCCGACAGTCGCGCAGGGGCTGCAGATCCAGGCTTTTGCCCACGGCTTGCAGCATCCGCGGTCGCTTTATGTGCTGCCCAATGGCGACGTGCTGGTGGTCGAGTCCAAGGCGCCGGGTGGCGAACCGATCAAACGGCCCAAGGATTTGGTGATGGGCTGGATCGAATCCTGGGTCACCTCGGGCGGCGACAGCGGCCCAAGCAACCGCATTACGCTGCTGCGCGACGCCGATGGCGATGGCAAGCCGGAGCTGACCAGCGTATTCCTCGACCACCTGAACTCCCCCTTTGGCGTGGCGCTGGTGGGAAGCGATCTCTACGTCGCCAATACCGACTCCATCGTCCGCTATCCCTACAACACCGGTGACACAAAGATCACCGCGCCCGGGACGCCGCTAACCGCCCTGCCCGGCGGCCCGATCGACCACCATTGGACGAAGAGCCTGGTGGCAAGCCCCGACGGCTCGCTGCTCTATGTCGGCATCGGCTCGAACAGCAACGTCGCCGAAAACGGCATCGAGGCGGAGAAGAACCGCGCCGCCATCTGGCAGGTAGACAGGGCCACCGGCCGGTCGCGCATTTTCGCCAGCGGTTTGCGCAATCCAAACGGCCTGAGCTGGGAGCCGCAGACCGGGGCGCTCTGGGCAGTGATCAATGAACGCGACGAGCTCGGCCCCAATCTCGTGCCGGATTATCTGACCTCGGTAAAGGATGGCGGCTTCTACGGATGGCCATACAGCTATTACGGCCAGCATCTCGATCCCCGCGTCATGCCCCAACGTCCGGACCTGGTCGCAAAAGCGATCGTTCCGGATTATGCACTGAGTTCCCACGTCGCCCCTCTGGGGCTGGCCTTCTATGCGGCAACCAGCCTTCCCGAGGCATATCGCGGCGGCGCCTTCGTTGGCGAGCATGGCAGCTGGAACCGCACGCGCTTCAATGGCTACAAGGTAGTTTTCGTACCATTCAGCGGCGGCCGTCCGAGCGGCGTCGCTACCGACGTGGTGACTGACTTCCTGGACAAGGACAACAAGGCGCGCGGCCGGCCTGTCGGCCTGGCTGTCGACAAAACCGGGGCCCTGCTCATCGCCGACGACGTCGGCAACACAGTTTGGCGGGTGACATCTGCCGGCCAATAAAGTGGCTCCACTCCCTTCGTCGAGCTGTCGGTCGAGCAGGTGGAGGGATCCCCGACGATCGCCGTTCCGGTGGTTCTGCTAGGCGCATTCGGCGTGCCCGCCATTGCCGGCTACTCCACGCTGACGATGTTTGCCGCGTGGCCGCATCGGGCGGGTGAGCTGGAAATAGATGAGGGCCTGCCGCTGATCACCGCCGAACCGAAGGACCGCCAGCGCCGCGAAATGGTATTTTTGCCCTTCCCACAGCCGGCTCTAGAATTTTCATCGCAAATCAAGTTATGATGCACTTGGTATTTCCCGGGACGGCTTGCGCCGCTTGGAATACCGGGAGGAACCGGGACATGGCCGTTGCGCTTGTACTCGTTCTGATAGTCGTGGGCTCGGTGTTGTTCCACTTCCTGAGCCCATGGTGGTGGACGCCGATTGCCTCGAACTGGGACTATATCGACAACACCATCATCATAACTTTCTGGATCACCGGTGTCGTCTTCGCCGCCGTGGTTCTTTTCATGGCCTATTGCGTCTTCCGCTTCCGTCATCGGGAAGGCAATCAGGCGGCATACGAACCTGAGAACAGGCGGCTCGAATCCTGGCTGACGGTCGTCACCGCGGTTGGTGTCACCGCTTTGCTCGTTCCAGGCCTGTTCGTCTGGAGCCGGTTCGTTACCGTTCCAAGCGACGCAACCGAGGTCGAAGTCGTCGGCCAGCAGTGGCAATGGAGTTTCCGCCTCCCCGGCAAGGACGGCAAGCTCGGCACATCCGACACTCGCGACGTCAACGCTGAAAATCCACTCGGCGTCATCGCCACCGATGCCAACGGTCAGGACGATGTCGTAGTGGAAGCGGCCGACCTGCACCTCCCGGTAGGCAAACCGGTCAAGATGCTGCTCCGCTCGATCGATGTGCTGCACGATTTCTACGTGCCGGAATTCCGCGCCAAGATGGACATGATCCCGGGCTCGGTCACCTATTTCTGGTTCACTCCTACCAAGACCGGAACCTTCCAGGTCCTGTGTGCCGAACTCTGCGGCCAGGGACATCCGATGATGCATGGCGTGGTCATGGTCGATACTCAGGAAGACTATCTGGCGTGGCTTGGCCAGCAGCAGACTTTTGCGCAGCTGTCCGCGCCCCAGCAGATGGGCTCGGCAGAGTAGGAAACCGGAACGACGGCGCGCCGTCGGGATTGAAGTTAATGCGGCAAGTCCGAACTGTCGGGCTGGCCGAGAAGGGCACGGAGGTGTTCCTATGGTCGATATCACACCTGCAGATGCGGTACCGCCGGCCGAAGTCGCGGAAATGGAACTCTACCATCCGCACAGCTGGTGGACGAAATACGTTTTCTCGCAGGACGCCAAGGTCATCGCCATCCAGTATTCGGCGACGGCGACAGCGATCGGCATGGTCGCGCTGGTGCTATCCTGGCTGATGCGGCTGCAACTCGGCTTCCCCGGCACATTCGACTTCATCACCCCGGAAGCCTACTACCAGTTCATCACCATGCACGGCATGATCATGGTGATCTACCTGCTCACGGCACTCTTCCTGGGCGGCTTCGGCAACTATCTGATCCCGTTGATGGTTGGTGCTCGCGACATGGTCTTTCCCTATGTCAACATGCTGAGCTACTGGATCTATCTGCTCGCCGTGCTGGTCCTGGTGTCGAGCTTCTTTGCGCCCGGCGGACCGACGGGTGCCGGCTGGACGCTCTATCCGCCGCAGGCGATCATGACCGGTACGCCAGGCGGCCAGGACTGGGGCATCATCCTGATGCTTGTCTCGCTGATCCTGTTCATCGTCGGCTTTACCATGGGCGGCTTGAACTATGTCGTGACGGTGCTGCAGGGGCGCACGCGCGGCATGACGCTGATGCGCCTTCCGCTTACTGTCTGGGGTATTTTCACCGCCACCGTCATGGCACTGCTCGCCTTCCCGGCGCTGTTCGTCGCCTGCGTGATGATGCTGCTCGACCGGGCGCTCGGCACCAGCTTCTTCATGCCGGCGATCGTCGAGATGGGCGAACAGTTGCAGCACGGCGGCGGCAGCCCGATCCTGTTCCAGCATCTGTTCTGGTTCTTCGGCCATCCGGAAGTCTACATCGTGGCGCTTCCGGCCTTCGGCATCGTATCCGACCTGATCAGCACCCATGCGCGCAAGAACATCTTCGGCTACCGCATGATGGTCTGGGCCATCGTCGGCATCGGCGCGCTGAGCTTCGTGGTCTGGGCGCACCACATGTATGTCAGTGGCATGCATCCCTATTTCGGCTTTTTCTTCGCCACAACGACATTGATCATCGCTGTCCCAACAGCCATCAAGGTCTACAATTGGGTGCTGACGCTGTGGCGCGGCGACATCCACCTCACCATACCGATGCTTTTTGCCTTGGCCTTCATCGTCACCTTCGTCAATGGCGGGTTGACTGGGCTATTTCTTGGCAATGTCGTCGTCGACGTTCCGCTGTCGGACACGATGTTCGTCGTCGCCCATTTCCATATGGTCATGGGGGTTGCCCCGATCATCGTAATCTTCGGCGCGATCTATCACTGGTATCCGAAGGTCACCGGCCGGATGCTGAACGAGACACTGGGCCGGTTCCATTTCTGGGTCACCTTCCTCGGCGCCTATCTGATCTTCTTTCCCATGCACTATCTCGGCTTGATGGGCGTGCCGCGGCGGTACAACGAATTGACCGACATGACGATCATGACGGAATCGGCCCACCACCTGAACTCGTTTATCAGCATCATGGCTTTTATAGTCGGTTTTGCTCAGATTGTGTTTCTGTTCAATCTCATCTGGAGCATCCGCCATGGCCGTGAGGCTGGCGGCAATCCGTGGCGGGCAACGACGCTCGAGTGGCAGACGCCCGAAACACCGCCCGCCCACGGCAATTTCGGCAAGGATCTGCCGATCGTCTATCGCTGGGCCTATGACTACAGCGTACCGGGAGCCAAGGAGGACTTCATACCGCAAAACGTTCCGGGCTCCTTCGCGCCCTCCAGGGAGCCGGCATGAGCGTAATCCTGGTCTTCCTGCTCGTGATCGCCGGTATTGCCGGGTGGTGGCTTTCCCATCAGCGGCTAATGACGAAGCCGTGGCTCGAGCAAGGTATGATCGGGGATTTTGTCGCTCTGGACCGATCGGCGCTGCCGACCGCAAAGATCGGTCTCGGCGTCTTCCTTGCCGTCGTCGGCTGCCTGTTCGCGCTGTTCACCAGTGCTTACTTCATGCGCATGGCGCTGTCGGATTGGCGGCCGCTGCCCATCCCGCCCCTGCTCTGGCTTAACACCGGCGTACTGGTCTTGAGCAGCATCGCGATACAGTGCGCTTCGCTCGCGGTGCGCAAGGGTCAAGTGGATATGGTCAGGCTCGGCCTCGCCACCGCTGGACTCACGGCACTCGTCTTCCTGATTGGACAGCTTGTGGCATGGCGGGAACTGAGTGCGGATGGCTATTTTCTGGCATCCAATCCGGCCAACAGCTTCTTCTACCTGCTAACGGGAATCCATGGCCTGCATATACTGGGAGGACTGGTCGGGCTGGGCAGAACGAGCGTCGGCGCCTGGAACGGAGCGCAGCCGCAGCGGCTTCGCCTCAGTGTCGAGCTGTGCGCCATGTACTGGCATTTCCTGCTTTTCGTCTGGCTCGCCATCTTTGCGCTTCTGGCCGGCTGGGCTTCGACTTTAATCGACATTTGCCGAGGGTTGCTGACCTAGGAGGAACGGGCGGATGGCAGAGACGACACTGGCCCACATCGGCCGAACAGAGCCGCGGCCCGCAGGCTGGCAAGGCATCGCCGCCGACTGGTCCTCGGATCAGCGGGCGTTCAAAAACGTGTCCTGGGGCAAGGCCATGATGTGGATCTTCCTGCTCAGCGACACGTTCATCTTCGGCTGCTTCCTGCTCTCCTACATGACCGCGCGTATCTCAACACGTGTGCCGTGGCCCAATCCGAGCGAGGTCTTCGCCCTGCGCATCGGTGGCTCCGACATTCCACTGATCCTTATCGCCATCATGACCTTCGTGCTGATCTCGAGCAGCGGAACGATGGCCATGGCGGTCAATTTCGGCTACCGCCGCGACCGCCGCAAAACGGCAGTGCTGATGCTCTTGACCGCAGCACTCGGCGCGACCTTTGTCGGCATGCAGGCCTTCGAATGGACCAAGCTGATCACCGAGGGCGTGCGGCCTTGGGGCAATCCCTGGGGCGCTGCCCAGTTCGGCGCATCCTTTTTCATGATCACCGGCTTCCACGGCACGCACGTGACGATCGGGGTGATCTTCCTGATCATCGTGGCGCGAAAGGTCTGGCGCGGGGATTACGATGTCGGACGGCCCGGCTTCTTCACCAGCCGAAGGGGCCGCTACGAGAACGTCGAAATCATGGGGCTTTACTGGCATTTCGTCGACCTGGTCTGGGTGTTCATTTTCGCATTTTTCTATCTTTGGTGAGAGGCAGGACATGGCTGAAGCAACCGCAAACGGCCTGGGACAACACGCACTGGACAGCGCCCGTACCCATGATGCGACGACGACCGGCGTTACCCCGGCGGAGGTTCATCAGGAGCACCCGATCAAGCTCTATCTGGTGGTCTGGGCGTGGTTGTTCATCCTCAGCACCTGCTCCTATCTGGTCGACTATTTCGGTCTCCACGGCTATCTCAGATGGTCGCTGATCCTGATCTTCATGATCCTCAAGGCAGGACTGATCGTCGCCATCTTCATGCACATGGCCTGGGAACGGCTGGCACTGGCATATGCAATTATTCTGCCGCCGGTGCTGGTTCTGGTGTTCGTGACGATGATGGTCTTCGAAGCGGACTACACGCTTCTCACCCGAATGGCGTTTTTCGGGGCCGGGCCCTGACATGCAATCCGGATCCGGGCCGTCCGGTCCTGGAGCCTTCGCCTTGAAACAATCCACGGCTGGTCCATTTCTGTTGGTATCGGAAACGACAGGCGATGCCGGCGTTTCCACATGCGTCGCGAACACCAGCAAGGGGCGCCCAAGATGACCATCGCAAACAGACTGAAGGACTTCATCGATAGGAAAGGAATTTCCTACGACACCGTCGAGCATCACCGCACGGCGACAAGCAGACAATCCGCCATTGCGGCACATGTGCCTGGCAGCATAATGGCCAAATCGGTGGTCGTTCACCACGACCGTGGCTACGCGCTCGCCGTGGTTCCAAGCACGCACAGGATAGAACTCGCGACATTGCAGGATGTCATGGAGAAGCCTCTTGGACTTGCCTCCGAAGACGAGGTGGTCTCGTTGTTCGGCGATTGCGATGTCGGCGCTGTGCCGCCGATCGGCGCTGCCTATGATGTGCCAGTGGTCCTCGATGAAAGCCTCGGCGACGCTCCCGAAATCTATTTCGAGGGCGGTGACCATAGGACGCTGGTGCATGTGAGCGGCAAGGATTTCCGCGACCTGACAAAGGACGCACGCCAGGCCCGTTTCAGCCACCCGGCCTATTGAAAGCTCTGCCCCACCCTGCCCGCACCGGCACTTTCACCGGTGCGCGCAGGGCAGGTTTTTTTCAGCTCACGGTCTGGTGGCCGGCGGCGATTCTACAACTTTCCGATAGACATGCCAGGTCGCATGACCAAGGATCGGCAGCACGACTGCCAACCCGGCGAACACTGGCAGCGAGCCGACGATCAGGGCGACGGCGACGATAAGGCCCCACACGGCCATCACGATCGGGTTGGCCAGGACAACGCGCACCGAGGTGTGGATGGCTTCGTAGGCGCCGACATCGCGGTCGAGCAACAACGGGAATGCGACGACCGTGGTGCACAACACAACCGCGGCGAACACGAAGCCGATGGCGTGACCCAGGATGATGAGCGTCCAGCCGCGTCCCGTGGCAAATATTTCACCGATGAAACTGGACAGCGATTGCGGCGGCGCCGGGCCGAACAGGGTCTGGTAGAATATCTGGGCCGTCAAAAGCCAGGCGATGAAGATCGCAAGCAGCATGACGCCGACCGCTGCAATAGCCGGCAGTGCTGGAGAACTCCTGACCTCAAAGGCGTGCCTCCACGAGGCGTCGAGCCCGGCTTCCCGTCGCCGGCTGATCTCATAGAGGCCGATCGCCGCGAACGGACCAATCAGTGCAAAGCCGGACACAAGCGGAAACAGCAATGGCAGCGTGTTGTTACCTGATGTCCAGACAGCAAGCACGACACCCGCAATCGGATAGATCAGGCAGAGAAAAACGATGTGCGACGGCTTGACCATGAAATCATCGACGCCACGCCTGAGCGCATCAAAAAGATCGGAGACACCGATTTTTCGAATTCTGGTGTGTTCCAGCGTCTCGCTGGCGCCTGCTATTACGTGAAAGCTTGCCATGACCATTCCTCCAGACCAGGTCCGGTAAGGTCGCGTTTTACGGTGCTGCCGTTCCGCATGATTGGCCCACGCAAACCGCGACCTGCACCATGATCAATATACTCTCATGCGGGGGACTTGTCGCGCTTTGTAGGAAGGCCCGGGAGTAAGAGGTCCCGGGTAGCCTGACTAGCTACGGACGCCGTTCTTCGATATGCTCTTCTAGTCGAAGGTGAAGGTCATGGACGGAAGGACAGTTCTCATACTCGGCCTTGGCGTCGTTATTCTGCTGTTGCTGGGATTTTGTGCTCTGCCAATGTGATGTTTTGAGCCGGGTCAATAGTCGGCTGAAGCGATCACTCGCATTACAATGGTGTCGGCAAGCAACGCTGCAAATATTGCGAAAAGATAGACAATCGAATACGCAAACAGCGCCTTTGCCGGCTTCATCTCCTTGTCGGCGACGAGAACCTTCCAGGCCTGCCAAATGAAACCTGCACCCAACGCGGCTGAAGCAGTGCCGTAATATCCGCTCGCGAAGCCGAGGCCCCAAGGGAGCACGCCGATTGGCGCCAAGAGCAGCGAATAGGCGAAGATTTGTTTTCTGGTCGAGTGCTGGCCGGCCACATTCGGCATCATCGGGACCCCAGCCGCGGCATAGTCACCGACCTTGAAAAGGGCCAGCGCCCAGAAATGAGGCGGCGTCCAGAGGAAAATGATCAGAAACAGGATGAGACTTTCAATGCCGATTGCGCCGGTTGCAGCAACCCACCCGATCACCGGAGGAAGGGCGCCTGCCGCGCCGCCTATGACGATATTCTGTGGCGTCGAGCGCTTCAGCCACATCGTGTAGATAACGACATAGAAAAAGATGGTGAACGCCAACAACGATGCGGCGAGCCACCCCACCAGCACGCCGAGCGTCATGACCGACAGTGCGGAAAGCACCAGACCGAAGCTGAGAGCTTCGCCAGGCGTGACGCGACCGGACGGAATCGGTCGCTTGGACGTGCGAGACATCAAGGCGTCTATGTCTGCGTCGTACCACATATTGAGCGCGCCGGCGGCTCCCGCTCCAACCGCGATTGCGCCGATGGCAATTAAGGCGATAACTGGATTCATCACGCCGGGCGCCATCATCAGGCCGACGAAGGCCGTAAACACGGCAAGTGCCATGACGCGTGGTTTCAAAAGCGCAAAGAAATCACCCGCCGTCGCCTCCGAGAGGCGGATGCCGGTATCCTTGAGACGGCTTTCTTCAGTCGACATTCAGACGACCACCGATGGGAATGGCAGCCTAGCCGGCCAATGTCTTTTTTGCAACGAGTCGCCCTCCCCACCGACACTGCCGGCAGATTGCGGCCGAGGCTATGCCTCGACCTGTTTGCTATACCAAGATCCGGCGGAAGAGCCGGGCTATTTGGAGAATTGCTTCAGATAAGCAATGACATTGGCGACGTCCTCGTCCTTCTTGAGGCCGGGGAATGCCATCTTGGTTCCTTTGACCATCGCCTTGGGATCGTGAAGGTAGGTCGTCAGCGTGGCCTCATCCCATTTGACGCCGGACTTGCCGGCCTCGGTCATGGCCTTGGAATAGCTGAACCCTGGATGCGTGCCGGCCGTTCGGCCGATGACGCCGTTCAAGGACGGGCCGACCTTGTTCTGATCCTTGTCCGCGATATGGCAGACCTTGCATTTGGCGAAGACCTTCTCACCCGCCGCGGCATCCTGTGCCCGCGAGGGGCCGGCAATGACGGTGGCGACGGACATGATGACAAAAAACACAAAGGCACGCATGGCATTTCCTCCCTGATCGCCAATTTGCCCTGGCTGACCTGCACAGGCCGACATTTAGTCCGCTGGCATGCGCTCTTGAATGGCAGAACGGATATCCACTGCCTGGGGTTGCGGCACCTACATACCACGGAACCCGGCCGGCAGATAGAGTTCGGCCGTGCCAAGGTTTAATGCGGACAATCTGCTCAAGGCAATTTGGTGTTGCAGCTGGCGGCGATCCGGCCGATCGCCTCTTCAACTCCGGTGAGGTCAAACTCGGCTTTGCCGCGCCCCGACAGCAGCCCGAACCGCCAGGACAGCAGCAGCCGGTCCGCGGCAATCAGTCGCCTGATGCCGTCGGCACCGTCGCGGACCAGCATCCTGCTGCGCGGGCCGACCGACCAGCTTTCGTTGAGCTTGCCGGATTGGCCGACAGTCACCGACATGGCGATGGTTCGGCTGGCGGAAACGGTGTCGCTCAGCTGCAGCCATTCGCTCCAACGCGGTTCGCCGGCGGTCCGGCACGCGATCGTCAAAACCGGGCTGTAGCTCAATGCGCCGCCGCCGGTGATGAGCTTGTTGGTCGCATAAAGCGAGGCGGTGACAAGGCCATCGCTGCTCTTGTCGAACCGCCAGTTGTCGAGAACCGTATCAGCCTGGGCAATGCCACAGACCGACGCAAGCAGGAACGCCGCCGCCACGCTTCCGATACCGAAGAACTGTCTCAACGATGCCTCCAACAACCGCTGCGGTCAGCAACCCAGCGCAGATAATCATCAAAGCTTCATATCGCTACCTCGAGCGCCAGATGCGTGAAATCCGTTGCGTCTGTGCCACAACGAAAAAGGCCGCCTCGAGAAGGCGGCCTTTCGGAATTCAGCAGGGACGTTATTCAGCGTCCTTGGCGGCCTTCTTCTTCGGCGCGGCCTTTTTCTTCGGCTCTTCAGCGTCGTCGTCGGCCTTCTTGGTGTCCGCTTTTTTCGCAGCCGCCTTCTTCGCCGGCTTGGCCTTGGTTGTATCCGTATCCTCCTCGTCGGCCAGCAGCTCTTCCTTGCTGACCTTGACGTCGGTGACCGAAATCTGGCCGAGCAGATGGTCGACCACCTTCTCTTCGAACATCGGCGCGCGCAACGTGTTCAGCGCTTCGGGATTGTTGCGATAGAATTCGAAGGCTTCCTGCTGCTGGTTGGCCGGATAGCGACGCACCTGCTCGAACAGGCCGCGCTGCAATTCCTCGTCCGTCACCGTGACGCCGGCCTTCTCGCCGATTTCGGCGAGAACCAGACCGAGACGCACACGGCGCTCGGCAAGCCGCATATATTCTGCACGCGCTTCTTCTTCAGTCGTCTCTTCGTCGGCAAAGGTGCGCCCGGCAGCTTCGAGATCGCGATTGACCTGGTTCCAGATGTTGTTGAACTCGGCCTCGACTAGCTTGGACGGCGCCTCGAACGAGTAGGCAGCGTCGAGCTGGTCGAGCAACTGCCGCTTGACTTTCTGGCGCGTTATCGAGCCGAACTGGTTCTCGATCTGACCGCGCACCACCTCGCGCAGGCGCTCCAGCGATTCAAGGCCGAGATTTTTGGCCATCTCGTCGTTGATCTCAAGCGCGCCGGGCTTCGACACTTCCTTGACCGTCACGTCAAAAGTGGCTTCCTTGCCGGCCAGATGCGCCGCCTGGTAGTTTTCCGGGAAGGTAACCGTGACCTGCTTCTCGTCGCCGGCCTTGCTGCCGACCAGCTGGTCCTCGAAGCCGGGGATGAATTCCTTCGAGCCGAGCACCAGCGGCTGATCGGTGCCGGCGCCGCCGCCGAAGGCTTCGCCGTCGATCTTGCCGACATAATCGATGGTCACACGGTCGCCCTCGGCGGCCTTGCCGGTCTTCGGCTCGTAAGTGCGGGCGGATTCAGCGACACGCTTGACCTGCTCGTCGATCTCTTCATCCGGCACGTCGAACACCTGGCGCGTCACCTTGATGTCGGAGAAATCCTTGATCTCGATCGGCGGAATGACCTCATAGTTCAGGCGGAACTCGAAATCGGCACCGCCTGCCAGGATCTTCTCGGCTTCCTTCTCGTCCTCGGTCATGATCACTTCGGGCTGCATGGCGGCCTTTTCGCCGCGCCCGGTGATGATCGAACGGGTCGAATCATTGAGGATCTCGTTGACCACTTCGGCCATGAACGACTTGCCGTAGACTTTGCGCAGATGCTGCACCGGCACCTTGCCGGGGCGGAAGCCGTTGATGCGGACCTTGTTCCTGGCATCGGAGAGCCGCGCCATCAGCTTGGCTTCCATGTCACCGGCCGGCACGGTGATCTTGATCTCGCGCTTGAGACCGGAGTTGAGCGTTTCGGTGACCTGCATCATAAAACCTTTGTTTCCACCAATGAGGCCGTCAAACGGCCCCTGCCGTTTACAGCCTGCCGGTATGATCTTGCCGGGAATGGCTTTTGGTGCGGGACTTGGCGATCTGTCCGCTCAACGCGGCACAAATCCTCCAGAAATACGCTCCAAAATGTGAATAAGTCTTTGTTTTTCCTACTTCTTATCACATTCTGCAGAAGCGGATCGTCGCGTCCCGTCACATTCGACACGCCTTTTGTCACAGGCGACGCTGATTTTCAACCATCTTTGCATTCCGGCCAATGATGCCGATGTGGGCTCTGACATTGACAGAATGATGGCTACATGGGATTGGCCGGGCAATGCGGATGTGGCGGAATTGGTAGACGCCCTGGATTTAGGTTCCAGTGCCGAAAGGCGTGGGGGTTCGAGTCCCTTCATCCGCACCACCCTTCGCTCTTCGAGCTTGGGGTGGCAGGCCACTCGAAGCTCCTCCGAGCCTTGGCGCAGGAGATCATTGCCAAGGCCGTAGCGCGATCTAGTAAAGCGGCTCCTCGAACAGTGTCTTGTCGCCATCCATCAGCGCTTTGATCTGCGCCGTGCCGTTGGCCGCAATCGCCACGCGGATGCCGAACGGCCGCACCCGCATGTCGTTCTGGATCGCCATCCCCTTGCCTTCCGGCAGATAGAAGCGCTCGATGCCGTAATCCGGCGCGATCGTCGTTGCTCCCTGGCTGATATTCCAGCCCTCGGAGACGTGTCCGACGATATCGGCTTCATCGGATGCTGCCGGCGCCGGCGCTTGCCCGAACCAAGCCGCGGTCGACCCCCAATAGCCATCGGCGCCCTGCTTCAGCCTGACCACGATCGACGTTTCCTCGCTGGAAAGCTTGCCGGCCGGAATGTTGCCGATCAGTTTCACCGGTATGCGTGAAATGTCGTAGCCGAGCAGAATGTAGTCACCGCGCAAGAGATCGCGCGGATCGATCGGCTCGACCTTGAGCAGGACCTGCTTGCCATCGCGCAGGATCGCCGCGCGTCCGGCGATGATCCAGCTCAGAAAGCCGATCTGGACGAGCGCCAGGACCAGCGCCGAGATGATCAGTCTTTTGCCGGTCATCATGCCGCCGCTCCTGTCATGTTCGAGGCGTTCATGCGCCTTTCTATGCGGATGATAATGAAAGCAAGAACGGCGAGCAGCACCGCCGCCGCAAGGAAGAAGCCTGCCGTGTCGAGCATTGATTGCAGCATCACCACATAGATGATGGCGAGTTCGAAGGCGAAGCCCGCATAGGCAACCCAGCGCAGTCCCCGGCTCTCGCGGCCGCCCAGCACGATCGCCGCGATGATGCCGGCCAGCGCAACAGCCGAGGCAATGGCAAAGCCGCCATTGTAGCTGCTTTCATCCGCCAGTTCGAATTGGATCATCGCCAGGCCGGTGAGAAAGCCGATCAGCGCGTGCAAGGGCAACCTGCCGCCGAGTTGCAAAACCCTCTCGACCGGCCCGGCAGCAAAGATCGCAGCGGTAAAAAGCAGCACCGACGCGGCAACGAGCGGGATGGCGACTTGCAGCGTGTCGTATTCCATGGCCAACAGCACGAGGTAGAAAAGGACCGACAGGATGATCAGGTGGCGCGCCGCCTGGCTGCGCGTCCAGAACGAAACGGCGAACAGTATTAGCGCCATGACCACGAAGAGATGCGGAAATTCCGTGCGCCGGAAGTAGTCGAACCCTCTCAGGAACAGCCAGGCATCGGCGATGCCGACGGCAGCGACGGTCAGTGGGTTTGAGCGCAGCGCCACCGCCGCCAGCGTCGTGCCGGCGCCCCAGGTGATCAAGGCCGAGGCCTCGTCGCCCGACAAATGATACATCTGGCCGATCAGCGCGATCGAACCGCCGAATGCCGCAGCCGCGACGATCCACAGTGCTTCGCCGATCGCCGCATGGTCGCGCATCTTCAACATCGCGCCGCCGACATAGCCGGCAAGGATAACGGCAAAAAGTGCCGCGACCCGCACCAGCCGCGGGATGACTTCCCAGTTGGCGGCGATGAAGATCAGGATAGCCGCGCCGAACAGCAGCGCCGCCATCATCGCCAGGATCGAGCCGAAACTCAGCGATTTGCGTTCGTTTGCCTCGACGTCGCGCGTTAGAGCCTCGGCTGTCGGCGCGTCGATCAGGCCGGCCTGCTGCCATCGCGCGATATCCGACCTGACCCGTGACGAATAGCTCGCCATGCCCCTCCCCCTTTCCTTGGTTCTTTTAGCTCGTCCGGCCAAGCGTTTGACCTAACGGCATTTTCCGATCTGGGCGGAAAACTGGACGCGCGTTAATGCTGCATTGCACAATTTGCATTGCTGCCATGCACCAATAGCGCTTTTAAATCGATATGACCCCACCTATTTTCACGGTGCACACAAAGACGGAATGATCCGAAAGAAAGACGAAACGAGACTACCATGAACCTGATCCGCAACTATCGCAACTGGCGCCGCTATAGGGACACCGTGTCCGAGCTGAGCCGCCTGAGCACCCGTGAACTGACCGATCTCGGCATCAGCCGCAGCGACATTCACTACGTCGCCCGCAAGGCGGTCTAATCCTTCGGGCCGCAAATGGCCCGAACCAGTTTTGAAAAGAGAACGACAATGAACCTGATCCGCAACTATCGTAACTGGCGCGTCTACCGCGAGACGGTTACCGAGCTGGGTCGCCTGTCGAACCGCCAGCTCAACGATCTCGGCATCGTCCGCGACGAGATCAAGATGGTCGCTCGCAGGGCGATCTAACCACAAGAATTTCGCCAGGGTCGACCTCCTCCCCGACCCTGACGGATACGGTCAGCCTTCACCTCCTCCCGAGGGTTGACCACAAAAACGGCGCCCGCCGGACCTCCTCCCCCGGCGGGCGCTGTTTCTAAAAAGGGTTTCGCACCCTTTCAAATGGCGAAAGGAATTTCGTCAAAGCCGACCTCCTCCCCGGCGATGACGAATACGGTCGATCTTCACCTCCTCCCGAGGATCGACCAACAAAACGACACCCGCCGGACCTCCTCCCCCGGCGGGTGTTGTTGTTTTGGGGCGGCTTCCCCCGTCAGCCATTCTCCCGCGTGGCAATTGCAATCCTTGCGCCAAGCGACTATTTCGGCGCTCATGGACAAGAACCCCATTCACGTTATCGGCGGCGGTCTCGCCGGCTCCGAAGCCGCCTGGCAGGCGGCCGAAGCCGGCATTCCCGTTGTCCTGCATGAAATGCGTCCCGTCCGCGGTACCGACGCGCACAAGACCGACGGGCTGGCCGAACTCGTCTGTTCCAACTCCTTCCGCTCCGACGATGCGCAAACCAATGCCGTCGGCCTGCTGCACGCCGAAATGCGGCTGGCCGGTTCGCTGATCATGAGCGCCGGCGACGCGCATCAGGTGCCGGCCGGCGGAGCGCTGGCCGTCGACCGCGACGGATTTTCCGAAGCGGTCACCAGAAAGCTCGAAGCGCACCCGCTCATCACCATTCGTCGCGAGGAAGTGCCCGGCCTGCCGTCGGCGGAGTGGGACCAGGCGATCGTTGCCACCGGCCCGCTGACGGCGCCTTCGCTCGCCCAATCGATCGCCGAAGTGACCGGCGCCGACGCGCTCGCCTTCTTCGATGCCATCGCGCCGATCGTCCATTTCGACACGATCGACATGGATATCTGCTGGTTCCAGTCGCGCTACGACAAGGTCGGTCCCGGCGGCACCGGCAAGGATTACATCAACTGCCCGATGGACAAGGAGCAGTACCTTGCCTTCGTGCAGGCGCTGGTCGACGGCCAGAAGACCGAATTCAAGCAATGGGAAGGCACGCCCTATTTCGACGGCTGCCTGCCGATTGAGGTGATGGCCGAGCGCGGCGTCGAGACATTGCGCTACGGGCCGATGAAGCCGATGGGGCTGACCAATGCGCATGATCCGTCTGTAAAGGCGTATGCCGTCGTCCAGCTCCGGCAGGACAACGCGCTGGGTACGCTCTACAACATGGTCGGCTTCCAGACCAAGCTGAAGCACGCCGAGCAGGTGCGCATATTCCGCACCATCCCCGGGCTGGAACACGCCGAATTTGCCCGCCTAGGCGGCCTGCACCGCAACACCTACATCAATTCGCCGACGCTGCTCGACGCGTCGCTGCAGTTGAAGTCGCGACCCGGCCTGCGCTTTGCCGGCCAGATCACTGGCTGCGAGGGCTACGTCGAGAGCGCCGCCATCGGCTTGCTCGCCGGGCGCTTTGCAGCCGCCGAAAGGCTTGGCCATGCGCCGTCGCTGCCGCCCTTGACCACCGCCTTCGGCGCCTTGCTCAACCACATCACCGGCGGCCATATCGTTTCAGACGATGAGCCGGGAAAGCGCTCCTTCCAGCCGATGAACGTCAATTTCGGCCTGTTCCCGCCGGTGGACGCGCCGAAGATCGAAGGCAAGCGGCTGCGCGGCAAGGACAAGACGGTCGCCAAGCGGCACGCGGTAACGTCGCGCGCGCTCGCCGACTGCCGCGAATGGCTGGGGCTGCCTTTTCGGGCGGAAGCGGCGGAATAACGATCGGGTTGGCTACGCGGCAGCCTCTATGCGACTGGCCAGCCCCGCGTCACGCGCCGGAACAAGAGCCAATGCCGGCGCAAGACAGAGAGCCGCGCCACCTCCTTGACAGGCGAGCGACGGGCGCGCTCCATCTTGTCGAGATAGGCGCCCGAAAGAGCCAGCGGCAGAAACGCCGGGCGCAATGAAACCGGCAAAACGGACGCCCCCTGCTCGAAGGCGGAAAGATGTTCCCGTGCCAGCGCGATCATCGCGGCAACGGCGCGTTCCGCGCCCGGCCCGCCGTCACCTGTAACAAACTCTTGCGGCGACGATCCCGCCGCCGCCAAAATATCTGCCGGGACAAAGCACTGTCCCCGCTTGCGATGCAGCGGCAGCAGAAGCAGGAGACCGGTCATCGCCTGCGCACAACCTGCCCTGCCGGCAAGTTCGGCAAAGCGTGGTGCTTGGACCGGATCGAGCACGATCGCCGCAAGCTGGATAAGTGCTGCGGCAGTCTCGCCGCAATAGCCTTCGAGGTCGGTGCGCGACGGCATCGGGTCGTCATAGAGATCGAAGATGCGCGCTTCGAGCATGTTGTCGAAGGCGGCCTTGGGCAGATGGTGGGCGGAAATAGTCGCCTTCAGCGCGTCCGCCACGGGATGGCCGACCTCAGCCCCATCCTCTTCGGCGGCGATGACGTCGCGCCACCATTGCAGCCGCACCTCGCCCGGCAGCGCCTCGTGGATGCGGTCGCGTATGCCGGCAATTTCGGCGTTGAAGGCATAGAGCGAAAACAGCGCGTCCCGCTTGTCTTCGGGCGCGTAGAGCGCGGTCAGGTAGCGGTCATGATCAGCGGCGCGCACCGTCTCCATGACGAGTTTGGTGTTTTCGGCCACGTCAGTCGACGGCGATGAGTGCTGCGGCCACCGCGCGGTCTTCAGCCAGCAGCACATTGTAGGTCCGCACAGCCGCCCCGGTCGACATCGGATCGGCGGATATGCCGGCATCCTTCAGCGCGGCACGCAGCGCGGCCGGCAACGGCCTCAGATCCTTGCCGCTGCCGACCAGCAGGATCTCGACCTTGTCTGCCTCGTTGAACAGCTTGGCGAAATCCGCTGCCGTGAGCGCCAGCGGATCGGCCGGCTCCCAGCCATAGATGCCCGAAGGCAGGCACAGCAGCGAGCCGCGATGCGACATGTCGGCAAAGC
Source organism: Mesorhizobium sp. M0664 (assembly GCF_040320565.1). NCBI lineage: Bacteria > Pseudomonadati > Pseudomonadota > Alphaproteobacteria > Hyphomicrobiales > Phyllobacteriaceae > Mesorhizobium > Mesorhizobium sp. M0664. Next base: position 83,433 of record NZ_JAMYPW010000005.1, on the reverse strand, counting down.
GGAAACCGCCATTGCCGTAAGCCTCGACCGGTGCGCGGCCGGGGAAATGCGCCTCGCGGATGACGATGCCCTTGGCCACTTTTGAGGCAAGCCGTCAGGTGGCTATGGCTTTGCCGCCGCCCACCGGCTTTTCCTCGTCCGACGCTGTGGCCTGCGGCCGCAGCTTGAACAGGATAAGCAGTGGCGCGGCGATAAAGATCGACGAATAGGTGCCGAACACGACGCCGAACAGCATGGCCATGGTGAACGAGCGGATCACCTCGCCGCCGAACAGCACCAGCGCCAGCAGCGCCAGGATCGTCGTCACCGAGGTCAGCGTCGTCCTCGACAGCGTCTCGTTGATGGCGTTGTTCAGCAATTGCGGCAGCGGCATTCGCTTGTATTTTCGCAGATCCTCGCGAACGCGGTCATAGACGACAATCGTATCGTTGAGCGAATAACCGATGATGGTAAGGATCGCCGCCAGCGACGACTGGTTGAATTCGAGGCCGGTGAGGACGAAGAAGCCGATCGTCATGACCACGTCGTGAACGGTCGCAACGATGGCGCCGACCGCGAACTGCCATTCGAAGCGGAACCAGACATAGATCAGGATGCCGAGCAGCGCGACCAGCATGGCAATGGTGCCTTGCTTGGCAAGCTCGCCCGAGACCGTCGGCCCGACCACTTCGACGCGGCGAAAATCATACTGGTCCTGCAGCTCGCCGCGCACCTTGTCGATGACGGTCTGCTCGGCATTCTCGCCGCCCTCCTGGGTACCGACGCGGATCAGCACGTCGTTCGGCTCGCCGAATTGCTGAACCTGCACCTCGCCGATATTGAGTTCCGTCAGCCTGCCGCGGATGTCGGCCAGATCGGCATTGCCGGCCTTCGACTGCACCTCGATCAGCGAGCCGCCCTTGAAATCGATGCCGTAATTGATGTCGATGGTCATGAAGCCGATGACCGACAGCACCGAAAGCACGCTCGACAGTGTGAACGTCCAGCGGCGGATGCCCATGAACGGAATTTTCGTTCCCGGCGGAATGAAGGTCACCGGCGCGCGTGGCAACTCCTTCGGACGGGCCCGGCGAAGCCAGATCGACACCAGCAGGCGGGTGAAGGTGAAGGCGGTGAAGACCGTGGTCAGGATGCCGATGGCATAGGTGACGGCAAAACCCTTCACCGGCCCGGTGCCGAGGTAGAACAGGACCACGGTGGCAATCAGCGAAGTGACGTTGGAATCGACGATGGTCGCCAGCGCCTTGCTGAAGCCGGTATCGATCGCCTGGATCACCGAGCGGCCGGCACGTCGCTCCTCGCGAATACGCTCATAGATCAGCACGTTCGAATCGACCGCCATGCCGATGGTCAGCACGATACCGGCGATACCCGGCAAGGTCAGCGTCGCGCCAAGCAGCGACAGCAGCCCGACGATCATCGCGACATGCACCGCCAGCGCGATGTTGGCGAGGAAGCCGAGGAAACCGTAGGCGACGAACATGAACGCCACGACCAGGATCGAGCCGATGATGCCGGCGACCTTGCCGGCATGGATGGAGTCCTGGCCGAGGCCAGGGCCAACCGTGCGCTCCTCGATCACGGTGAGCGTCGCCGGCAAGGCGCCGGCGCGCAGCAGCACGGCGAGATCGTTGGCGCTCTCGGCAGTGAAATTCCCCGATATCTGACCGGAACCGCCAGGGATCGGTTCGTTGATCCGCGGCGCCGAAATCACCTGATTGTCGAGGATGATGGCAAACAGCTTGCCGACATTCTGCGCTGTCGCCTGGCCGAACCGCTGCGCCCCCTTGGAATCGAAGCGGAACGAAACCACCGGCTCATTGGTCTGCGAGTTGAACGTCGCCTGGGCATCGACGAGGTTTTCACCCGAAACGATGACGCGGTTCTCGATCAGATACGGAACCGGCGGATCGTCCTGCGAATACAGCACCGAGGATCCCGGCGGCGGACGGCCGTTCAGCGCATCCTGCACCGGCATCGATTGGTCGACCATCTGGAAGGTCAGCTTGGCGGTCTGGCCGAGAATTTCCTTCAGCCGTTGCGGGTCCTGCAAACCAGGCACCTGCACAAGGATGCGGTCGTCGCCTTGCCGCTGCACGATCGGCTCGGTCGTTCCCAGTTCGTTGACACGACGGCTGACAACCTCGATCGACTGGGTCAGCGCCGTCGACGTACGGTATTTGATGCCGGCATCGGTGACGGTGAATTTAAGCAGGCCGGCCTCGGAATCATCCAGGGTCATCTCCTGGATGGACCCGCCGCTGAACAGGCCGGCCGCCACCGGATTGGTCAACGGCTTCAGTGCGTTCTTGGCGGCGTCGATCTGTGCGGGATCGGTGATGCGGACCTGCACCGTGCGCCCCGACCCGGCAAGGCCGGTATAGCCGATCTTGGCATCGCGCAGCAGCGTCCTGATTTCGTCGCGCGTCGTCTCAAGCCGATCCTTGATCAGATCGTTCGGATCCATCCTGAGCAGGATGTGCGAGCCGCCCTGCAGGTCGAGGCCGAGCGTCATCTGCCGCTTCGGCACCCAACTGGGCAGTTGGGCCAACGTGCTTGCCGAGAAAAGATTGGGCGCAGCGAGGACCACCGTGGCGGCTACGGCCAGCCAGATCAGGATCATCTTGAAGCGCGAGAAATAGAGCATTGGTTATCGTCCGTTCAGGCGTACAAGCGGCTGCGTTCCGCCTTCAATTCGGTTATTTCTTGGCGTTCTGGTTTGCCACCGGCTCGCCCTTGACGCGCACGTCGGCGATCGTCGAGCGCAGCGCCGTCACCTTGGTGCCGCCGCCAAGGTCGATCTCCAGCTCGTTATCGTCGATCACCTTGGTCACCTTGCCGACCAAGCCGCCGCCGGTGACAACGGTATCGCCGCGACGAACCGCCGCCAGCATCTCGCCGCGCTTCTTCAGCTGCGTGCGCTGCGGCCGGATGATCAGAAAATACATGATCACGAAAATCAGAGCAAACGGCACGATCTGGATAAACATTGCGGACGAGTCCCCGCCGATGCCTTGGGCGTATGCCGGTGTCACGAACATCGAGGTACTCCTGAATTTTAAAAACAGCCGCCTTAACCGTTCTGGGAATTTGACGGCCCCGCCAAATTTGGCCGGAATATAGTCGGTAACGTTGCCAATGCAACTGCGCCGCCGGGCAAATCGGCTGCTTTTCCAGCCTGGTGAGCCGTGTTAGAGGGTGATCCCCAAAAGCGACGCTCGGTTTCCGCAAAAGATCATGCCCGAACAAATGCTTGGGACGAGTTTCGAAACCGCTGAAATCAGGTAGGTTGGCCTGCCGCACCATCCTGAACGCGAGACAAAAAAGACAAGAGATGACCGACAGCACCATCGATACCCTGAGCCAGAAGCTCGACCGCCTGATCGAGGCGGTCGCCCGCCTCGCCCCGCCGCCGGTGCCGCAAACCGACCTGGGCGAGGCCGATTGCTTCGTCTGGCAGGCCGATCCCGGCTATCTGGAGCCGGTGCTCAAGGTCAACCGCGTCGACATCGGCCTGATCCGCGGGGTCGACCGCGTCCGCGACATATTGGTCGACAACACCGAGCGCTTCGCGTCAGGCTATGCCGCCAACAACGTGCTGTTGTGGGGCGCGCGCGGCATGGGCAAATCGTCGCTGGTCAAGGCGGTGCACGCCGCGGTCAACGCTTCGGCCAAGCTCGATCTGCCGCTCAAGCTTATCGAGATCCATCGCGAAGACATCGACACGCTGCCGAAGCTGATGGGCCTGCTGAAGGCAGCACCCTTCCGCTTCATCCTGTTCTGCGACGACCTGTCATTCGACCATGACGACACGTCCTATAAATCGCTGAAGGCAGCGCTTGAGGGCGGCGTCGAGGGCCGCCCGGCCAACGTCATCTTCTACGCCACCTCGAACCGGCGGCATCTGTTGCCGCGCGACATGATCGACAATGAGCGCTCGACGGCGATCAATCCGTCCGAAGCGGTCGAGGAAAAGGTTTCGCTGTCGGACCGTTTCGGCCTGTGGCTTGGCTTCCACAAATGTTCGCAGGACGAATATCTCGATATGATCGACGGCTATGTCCGCCATCACGATCTCGCCATCGATCCCGAGATGCTGCGCGCCGAGGCGCTGGAATGGGCGACGACGCGCGGCAGCCGTTCGGGCCGCGTCGCCTGGCAGTTCACCCAGGATCTGGCAGGCCGGCTCGGCAAGCCGCTCAAGGATTAGCCGCTCAACGACTAACAACAGAAGAAGCCCGCACCTTGCGGAGCGGACTTCCTCGCCGGGCTGAAGGTCAGGTGGCCCGCAAATCGCTTTCGTCGTCTATTCGAGATAGGTCGAAGGATCGACCGGCGCCGAGTTCTTGCGCACTTCGAAATGCAGTTTCGGCGAGTCGGTGGTGCCGCTCATGCCGGACAGGGCGATTTCCTGGCCGCGCTTGACCTTCTGGCCGCGCTGCACCTCGATCGAGCTGGTGTGGCCGTAGACGGTGACCAGACCGTTTTCGTGCCGCACCAGCACCGTGTTGCCGAATTCCTTGAGGCCGTCACCGGCATAGATGACGACGCCGTTTTCAGCTGCCTTGACCGGCGTCCCCTCGGGCACGGCAATGTCGACGCCGTCCTTGCCGCCGCCGAAGCTTGAGATCACGCGGCCGCGCACCGGCCAGCGCATCTTGCCGATGCCCGTTGCGTCCGGCGCCACCGCATCGTCGTCCTCGGCCTGCTGGATGACTTTCGCGTCCTTCTTTGGCGGCGTGTAGGAGGCGAGCGTCTGCGTCGGCGTGGCCTTGGCAGGCGGCTGGGTGGTGGCCGTCGTCACCGGATCGACCTTTGCCGGCTTCGCACCGGCGACAACAGCGGTTCCGCCTGCCGGCACTTTCAGGGTCTGGCCGATCTTGAGCAGTCCATCCTGCATGCCGTTCGCCTGCTTCAACGCGACGACGCCGACGCCGGTCTTTCTGGCGATGGCCGACAGCGTATCGCCTTGCTGAACCGTGTAGGTGCCGCCGGCACCGGCTGGCTTGGCCGTCGCCGAAGCCACTTTGGGCGCGGCCTTTCCATCCTTCGGCTGGCTCGCGGCAGCCGAGGCGTCCACCTGCGCGGCAGACTTGCCTTCCCTGAGCTTCGGTTGCTGCGGCAGCACGGCCACCTTCTCCGGCGCGTCGGCCGGCTGGTCGTGCCTGGTGCCGTTCGCGGGCTTGGCGTCGGCGACTTTCGGCGTGGCGCCGTTGCTCGAATACGCATAGGCCGGGATGACGAGCTTCTGGCCGGTCTTCAGCCCCTTGGTCGCGCTCAGCCCGTTGACTTTCATGATGGCACCGGCCGGCACGCCGTAGCGCCGAGACAGGCCGGAAATGGTCTCGCCGTCCTTGACGACGATCTCGGTTGCATGCGGTGCGCCGGCGGCCGTCGCCATGCGCGGCGCGTCGGGCTCGGCGTTCTTGAACGGCCTTGCCGCCGGAGCGACGGTGCCGGTTGCCGTCCTGTCGACACGAGGAGCGGCAGGCGCCATCGCCGGCGCGGCAGCGGTACGCACCGGGCGGGCGGCGGGTGCCAGGGCGGGAGCCGGCGGTGGCAACTGCTGCGCCGTAACCGGTTCGAGGCTTGAGCGGCTGACCGACTGGGTGTGGCTGCCGTCGACCGGCGCGGCCGCAACATCGCCCGGATAGGGCTGGGCAGCATCCTGCTTGTCGATGATGGCGCGCTGGTTGTTGGTCGAGGCGGTGAACACGTCATCGACGCTGTTGAACCGCGCCACCTGGGAACTACACCCCGTCGCAGCGCCTGCGATCATGAGGACGGCGCAGCCACGCGCCAGATTGCGTCCGTTTGCCTTCAAAACACTGAATTGCATCGCACTAACCCGCACAGACCCGGTACAACTGAGTGTGATTAAAGCGCGTTAATGTTACCGGTCGGTTAAACCTGTAGAATCAGACGCAAATTTTCTTAAAATATTCGAGGAAGGCTCTCAACTTCGTCGTCCTAGGATGACGAAACGACAGGCTTCGGCTGATCCCCAAGCGGCGCGATGTACCCGGAATCAGATCACCGCGGCGACACCGTGCAGGATCGGCTGCAGGCGCACCAGGCCGATATCCTCGCGTTCGAAGCGGCTGCCGACCTTGGTCAGCTTGGCCAGCACCTGCTCGCCTTCGTCGGGTCCGATCGGCGCGATGACGATGCCGCCGCTCGACAATTGGTCGAGCAGGAAGCGCGGTAGGCTGTCGAAGGCCGCCCAGGCGACGATGCGGTCGAACGGCGCTTCGTTGGCCAGCCCGTTGGAACCGTCCGCCTGGCGCACGATGACATTGCCGATGGCGAGCGCCTCGAGCCGCTGCCGGGCTTGTTCGGCCAGCGTCTTGTAACGGTCGATGGTGACGATCCGCGCGGCAAGCCGCGACATCACCGCCGCCGTGTAGCCGGACCCGGTGCCGATCTCGAGCACCCGGTTGCCCGGCTCGATGGCAAGTGCCGCGATCACCGCCGCCTGCAGGTCGGCGCCTTCGATGGCCTCGCCGCATTCGATCGGCAGCATACGGTCCGACCAGGCTATCGAGTGGAAATGCGGAGACAGAAAGCCGCGCCGCGGCGTCGCCTCGAAGGCGGCGATAAGCGCCTTCGGCACCGTCCCCCTGCCGCGCAGGCGAAGCAGGAAGGCAGCGAAACCTTCGCGCTCGTCGACCGTTGCAGCGTGGTTCAAGTTCATGCGAGCGCCTTGGCCAGTTGATCGCGGATTTCATGCGCGGTGAGATCGAGCTGCAGCGGCGTCACCGACACCAGCCGATTGCGCAAGGCATTGAGGTCGGTGCCTTGCTTGCCCTCGACTGGCTCGCGGCCGAAGCGCAGCCAGTAGTAAGGCAGGCCGCGCCCGTCGCGCCGCTCGTCGACCCACAGGCTGTGGACCAGCTTGCCCTGCGAAGTGACTACAGTTCCGGCGATCTCTTCCGGCGCACAGTTCGGAAAATTGACGTTGAGCAGCACGCCGTCCGGCAACGGCATGGCGACGAGCTTTTCGAGCAGGGCCGGCGCCAGCGCTTCGGTGGTCTCGTAGGGAACGACGCGGTCCTCGCCGACATAGGAATAGGCCTGGCTGATGGCGATCGATCGCACGCCGAGCAGCGCGCCTTCCATGGCGCCGGCGACCGTGCCCGAATAGGTGACGTCGTCGGCGATGTTGGCGCCGGAATTGACGCCGGACAGGATCAGGTCAGGCGCTGCGGGCAGGATCTTCTTCACGCCCATGATGACACAGTCGGTCGGCGTTCCGCGCACCGCAAAGTGCTTTTCGCCGATTTTCCTGAGCCGCAGCGGCTCCGAGATCGACAGCGAATGCGCATAGCCGGACTGATCCTGTTCCGGTGCCACCACCCAGACGTCGTCCGACAGCGTGCGCGCGATGCGTTCGAGTGATGCAAGGCCCTCGGCATGGATGCCGTCGTCGTTGGTCAGAAGGATGCGCATTATTTCGATTCGATCTTTTCCAGACCGCCCATGTAAGGCCGAAGCGCTTCAGGAATGGTTACGCTGCCGTCCTCGTTCTGATAATTTTCGATGACGGCAATGAGCGCACGGCCGACGGCGGTGCCCGAACCGTTCAGCGTGTGGACGAAGCGGTTGCCCTTGCCGTCCTTGTCCTTGTAGCGGGCGTCCATGCGCCGCGCCTGGAAATCGCCGCATACCGAGCACGACGATATCTCGCGATAGGCATTCTGGCCGGGCAGCCAGACCTCGATGTCGTAGGTCTTGCGCGCGCCAAAGCCCATGTCGCCGGTGCACAGCGTCATGGTGCGGAACGGCAGGCCGAGCCGCGTCAGCACCTCCTCGGCGCATTCGGTCATGCGCTCATGCTCGGCAACCGAAGTCTCCTGGTCGGTGATCGACACCAGCTCGACCTTGTAGAACTGGTGCTGGCGCAGCATGCCGCGCGTGTCGCGCCCGGCCGAGCCCGCCTCGGAGCGGAAGCACGGCGTCAGCGCCGTATAGCGCAGCGGCAGTTGTTCGTGCGGCGTGATCTCGTCGCGAACGAGATTGGTGAGCGGCACTTCGGCGGTTGGGATTAGGCCAAGCCTGCCGTCCCCGTGCCGAACGAAGAACAAATCCTCCTCGAATTTCGGCAGTTGCCCGGTCCCGAAAAGCACCTCGTCGCGCACCATCAACGGCGGCTGGATCTCTACATAGCCGTGCTCGGTGGTGTGCAGATCCAGCATGAACTGGCCGAGCGCGCGTTCCATCCGCGCCAGGCCGCTTTTGAGCACGATGAAGCGCGAGCCGGAAAGCCGTGCTGCCCGCTCGAAATCCATCATGCCGAGCGCTTCGCCGATCTCGAAATGCTCCTTCACCCAATTCGGCCGCGTCGGCACCTCGCCGACGACGCGTTTGACGACGTTGTCGTGCTCGTCCTTGCCGACCGGCACATCGTCGAACGGCACGTTTGGCAGCACTGCCAACGCATCGTTCAGCGCCTTGTCGAGCTCGCGCTCGCGCGCCTCGCCATTCTGGATGAAGGCCTTGATCTCGCCGACCTCGGTCTTCAGCCTTTCGGCAAGAGCTGCATCGCCCGAGCGCATGGCATTGCCGATCTCCTTCGATGCGGCGTTGCGGCGTTCCTGCCTGGTCTGCAGCTCGGTCAGATGCTCGCGCCGCGCCTCATCCGCGGCGATCAGGTCGTCGACCGTGGACTGCGCATCCTCAGCCGACCACGAGCGCTTCTTCAGCGCTTCGACAAGGGCCTTCGGGTTGTCGCGAATCCATTTGATGTCAAGCATGGTCTGTTCGTCCTCGGCACGGCGGTTTCGGGGCAAGGAAATGCCCAAAACAAAGACCAGAGGGCGTAAACCGCATCGATACAAGACGTCAAGGCAGAGTTCCTTCGCGCCGACCTCAGGTAGGCAGCACGCGCAACGTTCGATCGAAAGAACCCTGGAAACAAAAACCCGCCTCGAGAGGCGGGTTTTTGGAGCCAATTGGCACCATACTTAAATTAGTAGCATAGCTGCCGGCACAAAGCAAGAACAAAGTTGCTATGGCCGGCAAAAAAATGCTGCCCGCTTCAACCGAACCTATGTCGAAGACGCGTCCGCCGGCTTTTCGGCCACCTCTTCGGTGGCGTCCTGCTTTTCGCGGGCCACACGGTCGCGCTCCTTGCTGCGTTCGATCAGCCGGGCCGACCAGATCGAGACCTCGTAGAGCAGGATCGTCGGAATGGCGAGGCCGATCTGGCTCATCGGGTCGGGCGGCGTCAGCACCGCCGCCACCACAAAGGCGATGACGATCGCCCATTTGCGCTTCTCGGCCAGGGCCGTTGACGACAGCATGCCGACCCGCGTCATCAGGCTTGTCACCACCGGCAGCTGGAACACCAGGCCGAAGGAGAAGATCAGCGTCATGATCAGGCTGAGATATTCGGACACTTTCGGCAGCAGCGAAATCTGCACCTGGTCGTTGGTGCCGGTCTGCTGCATGGCGAGGAAGAACCACATCACCATCGGCGTGAAGAAGAAATAGACCAGCGATGCGCCCATCAGGAACAGGATCGGCGAGGCGATCAGGAACGGCAGGAAGGCGTTGCGCTCGTTTTTGTAGAGGCCGGGCGCGATGAATTTGTAGATCTGCGTGGCGATCAGCGGAAAGGCGATGACCATGCCGCCGAACATGGCGAGCTTGACCTGGGTAAAGAAGAACTCCTGTGGCGCCGTATAGATCAGCTCGACCTTGTGCGGGTCGAGCCCGGCCCATTGCGTCGCCCATCTGAACGGAATGACCAGAAGGTTGAACAGCCGCTTGGCGAAAAAGAAGCAGACCAGGAAGGCAACAAAAAAACCGCCGATCGACCAGATCAGCCGCCGGCGCAACTCGATCAGGTGCTCCATCAGCGGAGCCGACGATTTTTCTATCTCGTCCTTTTCCTTGTCCGAATCGCTCACTTGGCGGCTCCCGCCGTTTTCCTGGCGGCCGGCTTCTTCGTTGCTGACGCCGGCTTCTTCGCTGCTGACGACTGCGCTTTTTGCTCAGCTTTTGCGGCAGCCTTTGGCGCAGCAGTCTTTGCCGGCTTGGCCGGCGCGGCGGCCGCGGCTTTTGCGGGCGCTGGCTTCTTCTTTGCCGCAGGTGCTTCTTTCGGCACGGCCGCTGCAGCCGTTTGCGCCTGCACTGCCGGCGCTACGACGGACTCGTCCGTCATCGCCGGAAAGATCGGCGTCGGCTCCGGCGGGCTGACGCCCGGCGACGTTGTTGCGCCGTTCTTAAGCGGCTCGGCCGCCTGCTCCGTCGCAGCGGCGGCATCGACGGCCGGCTTGGGTTTCATCACTGCGTCGACGCCGGAACGGACGTCGGCGGCGGCCTGCTCGAATGGATTGAGCTGCTTCCTGATCTCGGCTGCCGGATTGAGGCTTCTCAGCGAATCGACCGACTTCTTGACGTCGTCGAGCTCGGCTTCCTTCAACGCATCGTTGAACTGCCGCTGGAAATCGGACGCCATGGCGCGCAGCTTCGCCGATGTGCGGCCGAAGGTGCGCAGCATGTTGGGCAAATCCTTGGGCCCGACGACCACGATCATGACGATCGCGATCACCAGCATCTCGGTCCAGCCGACTTCGAACATGGCTATACGTTCCGACTAAAGTTTGGGCTCAGCTTTTGCTGGCCTTTTCCTTCGGTACCGAAACGGTTTCGTCGGCACGGTGTTCAACGGTACGCTTGTCCTCGGCAGTCTCGTCGTCCGCCATGCCCTTCTTGAAGCTCTTGATGCCCTTGGCCATGTCGCCCATCAACTCGGGAATCTTGCCGCGGCCGAACACCAGCAGCACGATCACCAGAACGATCATCCAGTGCCAAATCGAAAATGAACCCATAGCAAATCTCTCTCGAACGGTTTCCCAGACGCTGATCTATGCGCTTTCGGGTTCGGATTCAAACAGAACTGCGACAGAGTTCATGAATGAGTCGCCGAAGTCACGCACTTTCGGCACGGCGGCCCGCTACCAATCGGCGCAGTTCCATCCTGCCTGTGGCTTTAAGATGGCGCTCGGCTCAATCTTCCGTGACGCGCGGCGTCAAAAGGCCGAGTTCTTCGAGGTCGATGTCGGTCAGCGGATCCTCGTCGTCGGTGAGCGCATCGGGGTCGGCCGGCGGCAGCGGCACCGAGAAATTCGACGGCATGCGGCCGGACAGCAGCCCGGCACCCTTCAATTCCTCCATGCCGGGGAGATCACGTATCTCCTCCAGTGCGAAATGGTCGAGGAAAATGTGGGTCGTGCCATAAGTGACGGGACGGCCGGGCGTGCGGCGCCGGCCGCGCATCCTCACCCATTCGGTCTCCATCAGCGTGTCGAGCGTCCCCTTTGACGTCTCGACGCCGCGGATGTCCTCGATCTCGGCGCGCGTTACCGGCTGGTGGTAGGCGATGATCGCCAGCACTTCGAGGGCGGCGCGGGACAGCTTGCGCTGCTGCACCGTGTCACGGCTCATCAGGAAGGCGAGGTCGCCGGCGGTGCGAAACGCCCAGGCATCGCCGACGCGCACCAGATTGACGCCGCGCCGCGCATAGATCTGCTGCAGTTCGGCCATTGCCGCGGCAATGTTGATGCCGTCGGGCAGTCGCGAAGTGAGCTGTTTTTCGCTGACCGGCTCGGCGCTGGCGAATACGATCGCCTCGGCCATCCGTACGGCCTCCGCCATATGCAGCCGCTCGCCGGGATTCCGCGACAAATTCTGCCCCTGATTTTGTGCCGGGTTTTCGGCGACCGCGCCTTGCTCGGCGTCGTCGTCGACCTTGAACGGAATGACCGAAGCGTTGGCGCGTTCGTTCATGGTGTTACCTCGACTATCTTGATGGCCTGGGCGCGGCCGCGCAGATAAAGCGGCGCGAACACCTGGTCCTGCCGCATTTCCATCTTGCCTTCGCGCACCAGTTCCAGCGTCGCCGCAAACGAGCTGGCAACCGCGGTGCGCCGCTCTTCCGGGCCGGCCAGATATTCGACCAGGAAACTGTCGAGCGCCGTCCAGTCGCGCAGCGACCCGATCAGCCTGGTCAGCACGTCGCGCGCATCCTTGAGCGACCACACGCCGCGCCTGGCGATCGTCACATTGGTTATCGCCTGCTTCTGGCGCTGCTGGGCATAGGCGGTCAACAGGTCGTAGAGCGAGGCCGAATAAGCATTGCGCTTCTCGACGATGACCATTTCCGGCATGCCGCGTGCAAACACGTCGCGTCCGAGCCGGTTGCGGTTGACCAGCCGTGCCGCCGCGTCGCGCATCGCCTCCAGCCGCTTCAGCCGGAACTGCAGCACCGCCGCCAGTTCCTCGCCGCTTTCGCCTTCGTCGCCGGGCTGCTTGGGGATCAGGAGCTTCGACTTGAGAAACGCCAGCCATGCCGCCATCACCAGGTAGTCGGCGGCAAGCTCCAGTCTCAGAGCCCTCACCTTCTCGACGAAGGCCAGATACTGTTCGGCCAGCGCCAGGATCGAGATGCGCGACAGGTCGACCTTCTGATTGCGGGCAAGATGCAGCAGAAGATCGAGAGGACCTTCGAAGCCGGCCACATCGACGACCAACGCCGGATCGCCGGTCAGCCGGGAATCGTCGTTCTCGGCCCACAAGCGGTCCATCGGTGCGGCCTTGCCGGCCTTCAGGTCCAATGTCTCCGCCACTTCGCTTCCTTTGATGCTAGGCCACGGCGTCGAAATAACTGGCAAATTCGGCCCGAATCTCGGTCTCGTCCGCCACGTCGCGGTTCCTGATATAGGTCAGCGCCCGCTCCGCGCGCTCAAACGACTTGCCTTCCAGCCCGGTCGTGCGCGATGCAATGCCGGCCATCTCCTCGAACACGCCGTTGCAGTGAAGGACCAGATCGCAGCCCGCCGCAAGGATCGCCGCCGCCTTTGACGGGAAATCCCCAGAAAGTGCCTTCATCGAGGTGTCGTCGCTCATCAACAGGCCGTCGAAGCCGATTTCGCCGCGGATGATCTCTTCGATGACCTTGCCGGACGTGGTGGCCGGGTTCTTGGGGTCGATCGCGCTATAGACGACATGCGCCGTCATCGCCATCGGCAAATGGTTGAGCTCCCTGAACGGGGCAAAATCATGCCGCTGCAAATCGCCGATCGAGGCGTCGACGGTCGGCAGTTCGAAATGCGTATCGGCGAAGGCCCTTCCATGACCGGGAATATGCTTCATCACCGGCAGCACGCCGCCCGCCATCAGGCCTTCCGCCGCGGCGCGACCCAATTCGATGACGGCGCGCGGCTCCTTGCCATAGGCGCGCGCGCCGATGACGTCGCTGGCGCCCTCGATCGGCACATCGAGCACCGGCAGGCAATCCGCCGTGATGCCGTAGCGCAGCAGGTCGAAGGCATGCAGCCGCGCCATCAGCCAGGCGGCACGGGTGCCGGCGTCATGGTCGTCGCGCCACAAGGCGCCGAGTGCACCGGCAGCCGGATAGTTCGGCGCCAGCGGCGGCCGCAGGCGCTGCACGCGGCCGCCCTCCTGGTCGATGAATACCGGCGCGTCCGCACGCTCGACGCAGTCGCGCATGGCGGCGACCAGATCGCGGATCTGCTCGGTCTCGCCGATATTGCGCGCAAACAGGATGAAGCCCCACGGGCATTCGTTGCGATAGAAACGGATCTCGTTGCGGGTCAGTGATTTCCCGGCGCAGCCGAGGATCATGGATTTTGATTCGGTCATGCGGAACAGTTTAGAGCTTCGCGCCGACAAAGGGAATCGCCCGTAATTGCCTTCAGAGGTTTCCGTTCACGCAAAAAAGCCGGCGCGGACGCCGGCTTTTCGAGGGGCCTTGATGCCTAGTGGGACACGAAGCAATTGCCGCCGGCAGCCTTGTAGCTGGTGCACAGTTTGATCGCCTCGTTGCGAGACTGCGCCGGAACGCGGACGCGGTAGAAGGTGCCCTTGCCGGCGATCTCGGCCTTGACGATGTTGGCGGTGCGGCCGGAAAGCACGCTGCCGTAGCGGCGCTGCAGATCCTGGTAAGTCGCCTGGGCGCTTTCGACTGTCGGCTGCGAAGCGATCTGTATCGACCACGAACCAGCCCCGGCCGCGGCCGGATCGATGGAAGCGACCTGATCGGGCTTGACCTCGCCAACCACATCGACCGGCTGGTCGGACGGGCGCTGCGGCGCCACCGGAACCGTGGCCGGGGTGCTGGCGGACTGCTTGCTGGCTGACGCCTGGGCCTTGGCTTCAGCCTTTGTGTCGGGCTTGGGCGCCGGCTGCAGCTTGGAGGTTTCGGCCTGATCGCCGCTCGCCTGGTCGCCACTCGGCTGGTCATCAATCTTCGGATCGCTTGTTATTTGGTCGATCAGGGGCACGGTGCCGGTCTGCGCGGCGGCGTCGGCCTGGGCCGACGGAGCCACGTGCTGCGGCGCCGGATCGGCCGGCTCGGCAGCAGCCATCTGCGGGGCGGCAGGCGCCGGATCCTCGCGCGCCACCAGCGAGCCGTCAGGTTTCACGACCATCGTCCGTACCTTGCGCGGCGCAACGGCGACGATCTCGGGGGTTGCACCCTTCTCGGCCTCCTGCAGAACCTGCGCGATGCGATCCTCGGACTTGGGCGCCGGTGCGGCGGCGGTTTCGGCAGCGCCAGCCGCACTGGCGCCAAGCGTGCTGGAGTCAGACGCGCTGGTGCCGGGCGCATTGGTGCCAGACCCGCCGGTGTCGGACGCCGCGGTGCCGGGCGCGTCGATATCGTCCGCGGCATCGGGGTCATTGGGCGAAAGATCGACGACGCGGCTCTCCGGTTCGTTGGCCTTCAGGTCCACAGGCTCTTCGGTGTTGGTGACCAGCTTCTGCTGAACCGGCTCGGCGGGCTTGGTGCCCTTGACCACAGCGTCATAAACCTTGTTGTCCTGGTTCGGCACGACGGTGCCGCCTGGATTTTCCGGCTTGATCTTGATCGGCCTGTTGTCGGCCTTGACGATAACCGGCGCATCGCCGCCGCTCTTGCCGCCGAGGGTCAACGCAAAGGCGCCAAGGCCTCCGGCGATCGCCACGGCGCCGACCACCGCACCTATCAGCAGCCCGCGCCGGCGCGGCTGCCTTTCGGCCCCGCGTTCGGCAAGGCCCGGAACCGACATCTCCTCGTCCAGTTCGGGATCGTAGTCGAGCTCATCGAAGGTGAAATCGTCGGCCTGCGAAACCGGCTGGCCACCGGGCAATGGGCCCAGATCGAAACCGTCCGCTGCATCGGCATAGGAAGCGGCTGCCGCGCTGACGGGCGCTTCCGCAGGCTTGGCGCCATAGGCGCGCGTCTCGCTACGATCTTGCTTATACCCAGACACGAAGCCGGCATCGTATTCATCGTCATAGCCAGCACTGCGCACCGGGGCAGGCGCTATATCCGTTGCATTCATTTCGGTGAGAAGGCTGGCAAAATCGGCATCGAGATCGTCGTAGGCGGGCGCCACCGGCTCGTCATCGTCGAAGTTGAGCTCCGGAATGTCGAGATCGTCCGCCAGCGCCACGACGCGCTCGGGTACGTCGACCGTCTCGACATCGGGCATCTCGTCATAGGCGGAAGGCTGTTGATGCGAGGTTGGTGCAGCTTCCACGTAGGCGGGCCGATCTTCATAGGATGACCTATCTTCACGGGATGCCTGGCCTTCATAGGACGGCCTCTCTTCGACCGGTGCGGCCCGATAGGACGGCGTTGCAGCCGGCTGCGGCGGTGGTGCCGGACGCGCCGAAGCCACCGGCTGGCTTGCAAAAGCGGGTTGAGGCTGTGCGACCGGTGTCACGCGGCTCCACGAGCGGGCCGGCTCGGGCGGTGTGGCGCGTGTCGTCAGCCAGTTCAGCGCATCGAGCGGGTCTTCCTCGGCAGCAGCTGCCGCACTCTTGTCGGCCGAGTCGTGATCCAGGCCGATATTCCTGGCGAAGTCGGCATCGAGCGCATCGCTGTCGAGATCATCCGCGGGTCCGGCAGCGGCTTCAACACCGAAATCCTCGCCTTCAAGCTCATCGAGGAGGACACTGCCGAGATCGGCGTCATCGGCGGCACTGGACTGCTGCGGCTCAGCGGGCTCGTGCTCGTCGAGTTCCCAATCCAGCTCGTCGACAGCATGCACCGGCTCGTTGGCGACGTCTTTGACCGCCGCCATTGGCTGTTCAGCGGCCACTGCTGGCTTCTGAATTACCGGCGCGATAGGCTGCTGAACAGCCATCACGGGCTTCTGGGCAGTCTGCGGGCTTGTCTGAGGTTCGTTGACCACTTGTGCCGGCCGTGTGCTCATCGCACCGAGCAGCGCGTTCAGTTCGTCTTCCAGGCTGCGTTCCTCAGCCACTGGGGCCGTCGGGACGACAGCGGCCGGCGCCGCTGGTTCGGCCGCAACCTGCGCCACGGGCTCTTCGGCTTCCTCGGCAGGCGCATCGTCGAAGCTCAGATCGAAATCGTCGTCGAACGCCGCTTCAGCGGCCGTGCCGGAAAGCCGGGCGGCCTCTGGCTCTTCGATCGACTGCTCTTCGATAAACTCTGGTTCTTCGATTTCGGCAGGCCCGTCCGAGCGAACGTCGAAGTCCATCTCGACATCGGCCATGGCATCATCGAAATGGCCGGCAAGATCCTCATCGGCCGAAACCGCATCAACCGGCGATGCCGGGGCGGCGACGTTTTCCGCCGGCTCATGCTCGTCGAACATCAGCTCGTCTTCGAGCGAGCTTGCAACGGCATCGTCGAACTCGTCATCGAACGCAGGCGCGGCCGCTTGCGCGGCGGTTTCAACGGCGACGGTCTGCTCCATCGGCTCATGCTCTTCGAGCATCAGCTCGTCTTCGAGCGAACTTGCCACGGCGCTGTCGAACTCATCGTCGAAGGCGGGCTCGTCGACCGGCTCGATCGCCTCGGCTGCGGCCCTGGGTTCATCCTCGCCGGTCACCGCGATCTTGGCCGTCACATCGTCGTGCCGAAAATCCTGGTCGAGCGAGGCGGCAAGTTCGTCGTCACTCGAAAGGTCGTCCTCGAACGGCGACACGTCTTCGAGCGAGCCGGCGATGCCGTTATCGAACTCGTCGTCGAGCTCCGGCTCGACGGAGGGAGCGAACGCCCTTTCGGGGGCGGAGGCAATTTCGTCGGCGGCAACAGGAGCGGCCGCAACAGGAGCAGCATCATCCGCCGCACTGTCGTCGAACGCGAAATCCTGTTCGAACGAGGCAGCAAGCGCGTCCTCCATTTCGTCGGCGGCGGCCGGTTCGGGTGTCGGCTCGCGAAGCTTGGCAGGGGAAGCATTGTCATTGGCGTCGGCGCCGAATTCGCCCATCAACTCCTTCTCGAGATCGATCTCGAAATCGCCCTCGTCCACCGACGGTTCGGCGGCAGCGGTTTTCGGCTGTGCCGGCGTTTGCGGTTTGACCGGCTGGCGCGGGTCGAACCCCATGATCCTGGTCAGTTCCGCGAACGGATCATCGTTGGCGATGTCGTTGTGGTCGGCTGCTCTCAGCTGGGTTCTGTCTGCCATTATTGTTCCCGAACTCGCACTCATTCGGACGCCATGGACGTCGCGTAGGGTTGGCCCTTACCAGCGCAATGTGGGCAAAAGGTGACAGGTTTTTTACTCAAACCTAACGCATTTCGGTGGGCGCATTGGCTCCGATCAGCGTCAGGCCGGACGTCAAAACGTCCGAAACAGCCTGCACCAGCCCTAGTCTGGCATGCGTCAATTGTCGGTCGTTAACCTTAACAAAACGTAAGTCGGGATTATCGGTGCCCCGGTTCCAGTGTCCGTGGAAGCTGGAAGCGAGTTCGTAGAGGTAAAATGCCAGCCGGTGGGGCTCGAGCGCGAGCGCCGCGGCTTCGATCAGCCGAGGATATTCGGCGAGCTTCCTGATCAGGCCGATCTCGCCCTCGTCGGTCAGCAAAGCCACTTCGGCGGCCAGCTGGTTGCGGTCGAACATGGCCTCGCCCAATTGCTCGCTCGCCTGCCGGAACACCGAATGGCAGCGCGCCGAGGCATACTGCACGTAGAACACCGGATTGTCCTTCGACTGCTCGGTCACCTTGGCGAAGTCGAAGTCGAGCGGCGCGTCGTTCTTGCGGTAGAGCATCATGAAGCGAACTGCATCTCGTCCAACTTCTTCGATGACCTCCCGAAGAGTGACGAAATTCCCAGTTCGCTTTCCCATCCGCACCGGCTCGCCGGCGCGAAACAGCCTCACCAGCTGGCAAAGCAGCACGGTAAGCTTGACCTCGTCGCCGGCAATCGCCCGGGCAAGCGCTTCCAGCCGTTTCACGTAGCCGCCGTGATCGGCGCCAAGCACATAGATCAGGTTGACGAAGCCGCGATCGACCTTGTCCTTGAGGTAGGCGACATCGGCGGCGAAATAGGTGAAGGTGCCGTCCGACTTGACCAGCGCCCGGTCCATGTCGTCGCCGACCGCGGTCGAGCGGAACAGCGTCTGCTCGCGGTCCTCCCAGTCCTCCGGCTTCTCGCCCTTGGGCGGCGGCAGCTTGCCCTTGTAGATGTGGCCCTTCAGCGTCAGGTCGCTGATCGCCGAGCGAATCTTCTTGGCATTGTTGGCATGCAATGTGCGCTCTGAGAAAAAGACGTCGTGATGCACGTTGAGCAGCGCCAGATCCTCACGGATCATCGCCATCATCGCATCGATCGTCCTGTCCTTGACGATGGCAAGCGCCTCTTCGTCCGGCATCTGCAGCAGGGAGCGGCCGAATTCGCTGGCCAGCGCCTGACCAACGGGGATCAGATAGTCGCCTGGATAAAGCCCGGCCGGAATGTCGCCGATCTCATCGCCGAGCGCTTCGCGGTAGCGCAGCATGACTGAGCGTCCGAGCACGTCGATCTGCGAACCGGCATCGTTGATGACGTATTCCTTGGTCACGTCGTAACCGGCGAAGGCCATCAGATTGGCCAGCGCGTCGCCGACCACAGCACCCCGGCAATGGCCGACATGCATCGGGCCGGTCGGGTTGGCCGAGACATATTCGACATTGGTTTTCTTGCCGCCGCCGATAGTCGAGCGGCCGTAGTTGCGGCCTTCTTCGAGCAGCGCCGTCAGATGCGCCTGCCAGAAGCCGTCCTTGAGCCTGAGATTGACGAAGCCCGGGCCGGCGATCTCGGCGGCCGCGATATCCTCGTCGGCGCGCAGCGCCTCAGCCAGCCTTTCGGCCAGCGCACGCGGGTTCTGGCCGGTCGGCTTGGCCAACACCATGGCAGCGTTGGTCGCGAGATCGCCCTGGCTGGCATCGCGCGGCGGCTCGACGGCGATGCGCGACAGGTCCGGCGACACGCCATCCTTGTCTTTCAAATCAAGCGCTTCGACGGCCTTTATGATTCGCGCGTTGAAATCGGCGAAGATGTTCATTGCTGTGGCTCTGACGGTTTTGCAGGGATCCGGCTCGTTGGCCGGCAAAATCGCGCCCGCCCTAGCTCAAATCCGGCGTATGGTCAAACAAACGCCTGTGTTCCTTGAGTGCATAAGTGTCCGTCATGCCAGCCAGGAAATCGGCAACGCTGCGCGCCTTGACGCGGTCCTCTGCCCGGTCGAGCCCTTCGCGCCAGCCATCCGGCATGGCGCGCGGATCGGCGAAATAGACGTCGAACAGGTCCCTGACGATCTGGTCGGCATCGGCGCGCACCCGCATGACCTCCGCATGCCGGTAGAGGTGCTTGTAGAGAAAGGCCTTCAGCTCCTTTTCCAATACGGCCGTCTCGGCGGAGAAGCTCACCATCGGCTCGCCGGCCGCCCTTACCGCTTCGGCGCTGTCAGGCTTGATGCGCGCCAGATTGGCCGTCGTCGAGACGATCACGTCCTCGACCATGATGGTGATCTGCCGGCGCATCAGCTCGTGGCCGGTGCGTACGTCATCGAGCGCCGGATAGCGCTGACGCACGCCCTTGAGGATCGACCCCGGCAGCGAGACGCCTTCCAGCATATCGAGCGTCAACAGCCCTGCCCTCAAGCCGTCATCGATGTCGTGGGTGTTGTAGGCGATGTCGTCGGCAATCGCCGCGCACTGCGCCTCGATACCAGCGAAGCGGTCGAGCTCGAGGTCGTGCAGTTCGGAATAGTCGCGGATAGCCTGCGGCACCGGCCCCTTCAGCCCTTTCCCCTTGGCATCGGTCAGCGGGCCATTGTGCTTGACCAGCCCCTCCAGCGTTTCCCAGGTGAGGTTCAGCCCATCGAACTCGGCATAGCGCCGCTCCAGCCGCGTCACCACACGCAGCGACTGTGCATTGTGGTCGAAGCCGCCCCAGGCGGCCATCTTGTCGTTCAGCGCGTCCTCGCCGGTATGGCCGAAGGGCGTGTGGCCGAAGTCGTGCACCAGGGCCACCGCCTCGGCCAGGTCCTCGTCGCCGCGCAGCGCCCGCGCCAGAGCGCGTGCGATTTGCGCGACCTCGATCGAATGCGTCAGCCTGGTGCGGTAATGATCGCCTTCGTGTGCGACGAACACTTGCGTCTTGTGCTTCAGCCGGCGGAACGCCGTCGAATGGATGATGCGGTCGCGGTCGCGCTGGAAGGGCGTGCGCGTCGGGCTTTCCACCTCGTCGAACAGCCGCCCGCGCGACTTCGCCGGGTCGCTGGCATAGGCCGCGCGCGGCCGATAGCCGAATCCGATGTCGCCCAACTCATTGGTCATAGCGTATGCCGCAGTTGACTTGCCCCGTCGCGCTTCATACCTATCATACGAAACCGAAAGCAAGGTGACGCCCATGGGCGCTGATGCCAAGACCGCCATGAAAGTCGAGATGACCGACGCCGCCGCCAGGCGGATCGCCAAGATTGTGGCGAGCGAAGCCGGCAAGACGGCGCTGCGCGTTTCGGTCGAGGGCGGCGGCTGTTCCGGCTTCTCCTACAAGTTCGACCTGGTCGACAGGCGCAATGACGACGACGTCGCCATCGAGAAGGACGGCGCCACCGTGCTGATCGACGACCTGTCGCTGGTCTATATGGGCGGCTCGGTGATCGATTTCGTCGACGATCTGATGGGCCAGTCGTTCCAGATCAGAAACCCCAATGCGGTCGCCTCCTGCGGCTGCGGCACCAGCTTCTCGATCTAGAAATGCCCGACATCGGCGCGGTCCGTCAGGTCGCGCTTTCCGCCGGGCGCGACCTCGATGCGACGCTGGCGTTCTGGCGCGAGGTGCTCGGCATGAACCTGCATGCGCGTTTCGATCCGCCGGGCATCGCCTTTATCATGGCCGGTGACGTGCGCCTGCTTTTCACCGACGGCCTGCCTGCCGGCACCGTCTATCTCGACATATCGGGCCTCGACGAGTTCCACGCTTCGGCAAGGGCCGCGGGTGTTCCCTTCACCGCGCCGCCGGCGCTCGTCCATCGCGACACCGAAGGCCTGTTCGGCCAGGCGGGGGAAAGCGAATGGATGGCCTTCCTAAAGGACCCGGCAGGCAATACGATCGGCCTTGTCGAACGTCATCCACCGGATCGCTAGTCTCCGGACCACCAGCCTATCGAGGCCGTCATGAAAATCGTCACCTGGAACATCAACGGCGTTCGCGCCCGCATCGGCAACTTGACCCATTGGCTGACGGAAAGCGCGCCCGACATCGCCTGCCTGCAGGAGATCAAGACGGTCGACGAGCAGTTTCCCCGCGCCGAGATCGAGGCGCTCGGCTACAATGTCGAGACTTACGGCCAAAAAGGCTTCAACGGCGTCGCCATCCTGTCGAAGCTGCGTTTCGACGAGGTCAATCGCGGCTTGCCGGGCGACGATGCCGACGAGCAGGCGCGTTTCATCGAGGGCGTGTTCTCGACCGACAAGGGCGCCTTGCGCGTTGCCTCGATCTATCTGCCGAACGGCAACCCGATCGACGACGAGAAGAAGTTCTCCTACAAGCTTTCCTGGATGGCGCGACTTGAGCGCTGGGCCGAGGAGCGGCTTGCTCTGGAAGAGCCGCTGGTCCTGGCCGGCGACTACAATGTCATTCCCGAGCCGATCGACGCGAAGTATCCGGAAAACTGGCTAAGCGATGCACTGTTCCAGCCCGCGACGCGGCAAGCGTTCCGGCGGCTGAAGAATCTCGGCTTCACCGAAGCCGTGCGTGCCGTCACCGACGCCCCGGACATTTTTACGTTCTGGGACTATCAGGCCGGCGCCTGGCAGAAGAACAACGGCATCCGCATTGACCACCTGCTTCTGTCGCCCGAAGCCGCCAACTGGTTTTCCTCGGCTTCGATCGAAAAACAGGTGCGCGCCTGGGAAAAACCCTCCGACCACGTGCCGGTGGCGATCGATCTGGCGCTGCAGCCGGCCTGACCGGAGCTGCTGTCCGGCGGCACAATGATAAGTTGACCTCTTATCGCCACAAATCGCGCGCTTAATGAGAAATCATCATGGTGGCTGGGGTTCCCATGACTACTCGATTTGCACTTTGCCCGATCGGCTGCGCGCTTGCGATGGCGGTGGCGACGCCGGCTTTTGCCGATGCAGAGTGCCTGGCTAACGGCAAATCATTCCAGATCGGCCGGGTCGCCTGCCTGACGCTTGCCGGCCAAAGCTACCTCGCCCGTTGCGAGATGGTGCTCAACAACACATCCTGGACAAAGCAGCGGGATGGCTGCCCGGAGAACACGCTGGCCCCACATCTGCAGGGCACGCCGATCTCAACACCGGCGCCCAGCGGCATGCCGGCGGAACCGACCGACAATTGATCTCAAAACGGAAATTCTGCCGACCTATTGGTCGCCGCCACCCTTGGTGAGGATGTCGTCGGCCAGCGAGATCGCGGTGCGGCGGTCGGCTTCGCCGGCGGCCGCAAACGCTTCTTCCTGCATGCCGCGGATCCATGGCTGGTCGGCGGGTGAGGCCCGTTCGAGCGCCGCGGTCATCATCGCCAGCCCCCGCACGATCTTGCCGCTTTGGAAAAGCAGGTTGCCGAGCGTCGCCTGCGCGCCCGCATGGCCCTTTTCGGCCGCCAGCTGGAACCAGCGTCCGGCCTGCTTGACGCTGGCCTTGACGCCGCCCTCACCCTTGAGGAACATCTGGCCCATCTCGAACTGGGCGTTCGGGTTGCGGTAGTTGGCGGCGGCACGCATGTAATATTCCTGGGCCGCCACCTCGTTCTCCTCGACGGGGCTGCCGGGAATGCCCTTCCTCAGATAGTCGCCGAGCGCCACCAGCGCGTCCGAAACATAGCTTTCCTCGGGCGAACCGGGCTCGACATCCTGGTCGACGATCTCGCTGAAGAACTTGAACGCCGCGTAGTCGTCTCGCGCCACGCCATCGCCTTCGGCATACATGCGCGCAAGCTTCCAGGTGGCGCCGATCTGGCCGTTCTCGGCGGCATATTTATAGGCTTCCGCGGCCTGCTCCTTATGGCCGTTCTTGTAGGCGGAAAAGCCGAACTGGAACACCGCCCACGGGCTCGACTGCGGCTTCACGCCGGTCTTGTCGTCGAACACCTTGTCGTCGAAGGCCATGGCCTGGCCGACGGCGCCCAAGGTCGCGCCAAACGTGGCGAGCGCAACCAGTGCCGAAAGGACAGACGACCTCAACAACTCAGATGTCCGCATAGCAGTGTGTTTCTTTGGCACCGCCGGGATGGGTGACCGCGCCGTCGCGGGCAGGTCCGACCGTCTGTGCGTATTTCCAGATCGCGCCCGACTGATAGTCGGTCGTGCGCGCCTTCCATGATTTTGCCCTCGCCGCCAGTTCGGCCTTGGACAATGCAACCTCGATCGTGCCGTTCACCGCATCGATCGAAATCAAGTCGCCATCCCTAAGCAGCCCGATCGGGCCGCCCACTGCCGCTTCCGGCCCGACATGGCCGATGCAGAAACCGCGTGTTGCGCCCGAAAAACGCCCGTCGGTGATGAGCGCTACCTTGCCGCCCATGCCCTGGCCGTAGAGAGCCGCCGTCGTCGACAGCATTTCGCGCATGCCCGGGCCGCCGCGCGGACCCTCGTAACGGATGACGAGAACCTCGCCTTCGCTATAGTTACGGTGCGTAACAGCCTCGAAACATTCCTCTTCCGAATCGAAGCAGCGTGCCGGACCCGAGAATTTGAGTTCCGCCATGCCTGCGACCTTCACGATCGCGCCTTCGGGGGCAAGGTTACCCTTCAAGCCCACGACCCCGCCGGTCTGGGTAATCGGCCTATTGGCGGGACGGACCACATCCTGGCTGTCATTCCAGGAAACATGTTCCATATTTTCGGCCAAAGTGCGGCCGGTCACCGTCAGGCAATCGCCGTGAAGATAGCCATGGTCGAGCAGCGTCTTCATCAAGAGCGGAATGCCGCCGGCCTCGAACATGTCCTTGGCGACGTATTTGCCGCCCGGCTTGAGGTCGGCGATATAGGGTGTTTTCTCGAATATCTTGGCCACGTCGAAAAGATCGAACTTTATCCCGGCCTCGTGCGCGATCGCCGGCAGATGCAGCGCCGCGTTGGTCGAGCCGCCGGTGGCCGAGACCACGGTCGCGGCATTTTCCAACGCTTCTATAGTAACGATGTCGCGCGGGCGGATGTTCCTTGCGATCAGCTCCATGATCTTTTCGCCGGAAGCGAAATTGAAGCGGTCTCGCATCTCGTAGGGTGCCGGCGCGCCGCAGGAATAGGGCAGCGCCAGGCCGATCGCCTCAGCGACGGTGGCCATGGTATTGGCGGTGAACTGGGCGCCGCAGGAGCCGGCCGACGGACAGGCGGCTTGCTCGATCTCGAGCAGCTCGGCGTCGCCGATCGTGCCGACCGAATGCTGGCCGACCGCCTCGAACACGTCCTGCACGGTGATCTGCCGGCCACGGTAGCTGCCGGGCAGTATCGAGCCGCCATAGATGAAGATCGACGGTACGTTGAGGCGCACCATGGCCATCATCATGCCGGGCAGCGACTTGTCGCAACCGGCCAATCCAACCAGCGCATCGTAGCAATGGCCGCGCATGGTGAGCTCGACCGAGTCGGCGATGACCTCGCGCGACACCAGCGACGACTTCATGCCCTGATGACCCATGGCGATGCCGTCGGTGACGGTGATGGTGCAGAATTCGCGTGGCGTGCCGTTGGCGGCCGCCACGCCCTTCTTGACCACTTGCGCCTGGCGCATCAGCGAGATGTTGCAGGGGGCGGCCTCGTTCCAGCAGCTGGCGACACCGACCAGAGGCTGCGCGATCTCGGCCGCCGACAGCCCCATTGCATAAAGGTAGGAGCGATGCGGCGCCCGCTCGGGACCAACGGTCACGTGGCGGCTCGGCAGCTTGGCCTTGGAGATCGCTCTGGCGTCCATACTCGTCCTTGCCGCGGGCGGTGCGGCCTGCCTCTTCGCCTAGCCTTTTGGCGCATGTCCCGAGACAGGTTCGAGGTGCGCCGGGTTTATGGCGGGAAATAGGCAATGTTCTCGGGCGGCCGGGCGACGCGAGGGTTGTTCAGAAACTGTTGCCAAAACGTCACAATTATCGGAGCGAACATCATGGGGGGCAATTTGTTGCATTGGCCGAATGCCGGATGACGCACCGAACAAAACGGCCGGGCAGCGCCCGGCCGTTTTGTCGTTTAAAATTCAATAGTTAGAACTTGATCTTGACGGAAGCCGAACCAGCGAGAAGCAGGTCGTTGCCGTAGGTGTAGGTAACGGCATTTGCCACGTCGCCGACACCGCTGAAAGTCGATGACCCGCTCGTCAGCACACCGATCGAGCCGCCGAGCCTGACCTCGACCTGGTCGTTCGGCGAATAGGAGACGCCGCTGGCGACGGCCCAGGTATCCGACTGATAGCCGGAGGTCGTCGAGGTGCCGCGATCCCAGGTCAGCGAAACCACGCCCGACAATTGATCGGTGAACTTGTGCCCGATACCGCCCGTGACCGTCCAGCCGTCGCGATAAAGCAGGTCGAATGAAACGGGCGAGGGCAAACCGGTTACCGGACTGCGCACGCCATTGATGGCAATGACGCCAAGCTTGCTCCACTCCTGCCAGCGGATGGAACCAAAGGCCAGCCAGCCAGGAGCTATGCCGCTCTGCAGCTTGAATTCCAGAGCCTGAGGTATCTCAGCCGACGCCGAGACTGGGTACACGCCGGTAGAGCCGGGAATCAGATCCGCTGGAAAGGCGCCCCTGAAGCCGGTCGTGTCGACGGTTCCCGACAGCCCGTCATATTTGTAGCTCGAAGAGTACATCAGGCTGGCGCGCAGAGCGATCTCGGGGATCTCATAGGCTGCGCCCGCACGCCAACCCCATGCCTCGTCGGATAGCTTGAAGACACCGAGGCCGGTATTGCCGAAGGCGAGCAGTGTCTGACGGGAAAGAAACGCGTCTACCTGCTGGTAGGAGACACCGCCGATGAATCGTACGGAGCCCTTGCCGACGTTCACCTTATAGGAGCAGGTGAGACCGAAATCGTCTGTGTCGACGGCGTATTTGACCGCTGTCGGCGAATAGGCGTTGTTCATGCCGAAATTCGCGTCCGCACCATACGGTCTCGTATAGGTGGCAAGACAGTCTACGGGCTCAAAGATGTTGGCCTTGATGCCGACATGCGGCACCGCATAATCGCCACCAACGTCCACCGCCGATGTCGACAAACCCGAGCCATCGAGACGCTGCACATTCTTGAGTTTGCGCTGTGGCGAAACATAGGTGACGCCTGCGTCGAACGAATATGGCGCCGCGTCGAACAGCTGGTCGATGTTGACGCCGCCCCGGTCAAAGCCCCCGGCCTGCACCGTCCCAGCCAAAGCCAGCGAAAAAGCCCCCGCGCCCAGCAGCACTTTCAGACGCGAATAACACATGAATCTCCTCCCCGAAATATCCTTGCATCAAGCTAGAACCAATTCAGGTTAACGGCGCAACAACGAATTCGCCGTGCGTACATGTACAGCTTGGCTGAACGCATTTCCGACAAGGTGTCGGCCTTCTTACCGAGGCGGGAAAATGGCCGCCACAATACAGATCGACGAGAAAACTCGGGAAAAACCCCTAAATCACTACAAAACAGGGCATTTTGCGTGCCCAATTAGCCATTGTTACATTACGGCAACAATGGGGCAAAAACATTCAGTTTGCCTCAAGATTTACGCTGCGGAATGCCCGTTTTCGTGGCAGGCGGCCTGTCTGGAAGGCAGATTCGTGACCGGCGAATCTATTGCGGCCAGCAGGCCCAATTTGTTTGATCAGCCGGCCCAATCTGTTCGATCAACTTGTTTGATCAGCCGGCCCAATCTGTTCGATCAACCGGCCCAATCTATTCGATCAACCGGCATCGCGCACCCGCGCCAATGCCACCGAAAGCTTCTCTTGCGCCTCGCGATATTCGGCGAGTTTTTCACGCTCGGCCTCCACCACCTCTTCCGGCGCGTTGGCGACGAATTTCTCGTTGGACAGCTTCTTGTAGAGCCGCGCTATTTCCTCGGTCACCTTCGCAAGCTCCTTGTGCAGGCGCGCTGCCTCGGCGGCAAGGTCGATCAGGCTGCCGAGCGGCAGGCAGATCGTCGCCTCGTTGACGACGATCTGGGCGGATCCCCTGGGTGGCGCCTCGGCGAGCGAGATGTCGCCGACCCGCGCCAGACGCTTGATAGCCGAGCTCTGACGCTCGAGCCTTTCGTGTGTCGCGTCGTTGGCGCCGATCACCACGAGCGGTGCGATAGCCGCCGGCGGCACGTTCATCTCCGAACGCACCGAGCGGATGCCGGAGACAAGGTCGATCAGCCAGTTGATATCGGCGGCGGCCGCCTCGTCCTCGAAGTCGGGCGACGGCCATGCCGCATGACAAAGCAGCGATTGCCGTTGCCTGCCCTCGCCGGCGGTTTCGGCCCACAGTTCCTCGGTCATGAACGGCATCATCGGATGCAGCAGCTTGTAGATCTCGTCGAGCACGAAGGCGACGCAGGCCCTGCTCTCGGCCTTGGCGGCCTCGTCGGTGCCCATGAACACCGGCTTCAGCAGTTCCAGGTACCAGTCGCAGAACTGGTTCCAGACGAAGCGGTAGGCGGCACCCGCCGCCTCGTTGAAGCGGTATGAGGTGATGCCGTCCGTTATGTCGCGCGCGGCTCGCGTCAGCTCCGTCAGGATCCAGCGGTTGACCGCCAGCTTGGCGTCCTGCAGCCAGAAATCGTCGTCGCGCGCCACTTCGTTCATCTCGGCGAAGCGCGTCGCGTTCCACAGCTTGGTGCCGAAATTGCGATAA
Source organism: Mesorhizobium sp. M0664 (assembly GCF_040320565.1). NCBI lineage: Bacteria > Pseudomonadati > Pseudomonadota > Alphaproteobacteria > Hyphomicrobiales > Phyllobacteriaceae > Mesorhizobium > Mesorhizobium sp. M0664. The sequence goes on along the minus strand of NZ_JAMYPW010000005.1, from coordinate 55,349 downwards.
CCGGCAATGCGGGCCGGATCGAGCTTAACATCGCGGCCTTGCGCTGCCATCACAGTCAAGGTGAAGCGCAGCGCATCGGCGCCGTATTCGTCGATGAGCTCGAGCGGATCGATGACGTTGCCTTTCGACTTCGACATCTTCTGCCCGTTCTTGTCACGAACCAGCGCGTGGACGTAGACCGTATGGAACGGCTCCTGGTCCATAAAATGCAGGCCCATCATCATCATGCGGGCGACCCAGAAGAAGATGATGTCGAAACCGGTCACCAGCACGTCGGTCGGGTAATAGGTCTTCAGCTCCGGCGTCTGGTCCGGCCAGCCAAGCGTCGAGAACGGCCACAGCGCCGACGAGAACCATGTATCGAGCACGTCCTCGTCGCGGGTCAGGATCTCGCCAGGCTGGAAATTCTCAAGCTTGTCCTCGACCCAGGCCTTCCACGGCCCTTCCAGCGCCAGATAGTATTCGACGGCGGCACCGAGCGCCTCTTCCTCGGTCTTTTCGACAAAGACATGCCCGTCCGGCCCGTACCAGGCCGGGATCTGGTGGCCCCACCAGAGCTGGCGCGAAATGCACCAGGGCTGGATGTTTTCCATCCAGTCGAAATAGGTCTTTTCCCAGTTTTTGGGCACGAAATTGGTACGGCCCTCGCGCACCGAGGCGATCGCCGGCTTGGCCAGTTCCGCCGTATTGACATACCACTGGTCGGTCAGAAACGGCTCGATCGGCACGCCGCCGCGGTCGCCGTGCGGCACCGTGTGGCGATGCGGCTCGACCTTCTCGAGAAAGCCGCCCGCCTGCATCAGCTCGACGATCTTCTTGCGCGCATCGAAACGGTCGAGGCCGTCGAGGCTGTCCCAGACGGCCTGGCGCTCCGGCGTCACTTCCAGTCCGGCGAGAAAGTCCTCATTGTCCTTGAGGCTCACCGCCGCATTGACGGTGAGGATGTTGACCGCCGGCAGCCGGTGGCGCTTGCCGACCTCGAAATCATTGAAGTCATGCGCCGGCGTGATCTTGACCGCACCACTGCCTTTTTCGGGATCGGAATACTCGTCCGCCACCACCGGGATCCTGCGGCCGACGATCGGCAGGATGAGGTTCTTGCCGACGAGATGCCGGAAACGTTCGTCGTCGGGGTGGACGGCGACAGCCGTATCACCCAGCATCGTCTCCGGGCGGGTCGTCGCAACGGTGATGAAGGTCTTCGGATTTTCCGGATCGAAGGTCATGCCTTCGACCGGATAGCGGAAGTGCCAGAGGTTGCCGTTGACTTCCTGCTGCTCGACCTCGAGATCCGAGATGGCGGTCAACAGCTTCGGGTCCCAATTCACAAGGCGCTTGTCCTTGTAGATCAGCCCTTCCTTGTAGAGCGTCACGAACACTTCGAGCACGGCCTTGGACAGGCCCTCGTCCATGGTGAAGCGCTCCCGGCTCCAGTCGGCCGAGGCCCCGAGCCGCTTCAGCTGGTTGAGGATGGCGCCGCCGGATTCTGCCTTCCATTCCCACACCTTGTCGATGAACTCATCGCGCGTCAGGTCGCGGCGGTGAATCTGCTTTTCTATAAGCTGGCGCTCGACCACCATCTGCGTGGCGATGCCGGCATGGTCCATCCCCGGCTGCCACAGCACGTTCTTGCCGCGCATGCGCTCGAAGCGCACCAGAATGTCCTGCAGCGTGTTGTTGAGCGCATGACCCATATGCAGCGAGCCGGTGACGTTCGGCGGCGGGATGACGATGGTGAAGGCTTCAGCCCCCTCCTCGGCCCCGGCACCGGCCCGAAACGCGTCGGCCTCTTCCCAGATCCTGGCAATCTTCGGCTCGACGGCTTTGGCGTCGTAGGTCTTTTCGAGCATGGGAAAACGGTCCGCGCTGTCCGGAATTTGTGGTCCGGTGTAAATCGGAAGGTTGTTGCCAAGTCAACCGCAAGGGCGGCATGGCCAATAGATAGCGCCGGGATGGTTCGGTGCAACTCGCGGGACTGAATGTTGCAAGGCAATCGCTTCAGGTTTGCGCTGACTGTGCGAATGCCGCTGCCGGGCATTTCTCCCCGTATAGTGACGGGGAGAAAAACGCCTGCACTGAAGCTTTCGCCAGTCACGAACGTTGCGGAAAAGGCGCCTAAATTGCGGTCAACCCCTTCTCCCCGTCACTATACGGGGAGAAGGTGCCGGCAGGCGGATGAGGGGCAGCGCCGACTTCGACAATTCGCCGGTCCAGCGCCGCCCATTGGCGGCTCTCCGAATTGCTACTGCGCGCCGCGCGCGACGCGCTCGATTTCCTCGCGCACCAGCCGCTCGACCAGCGTCGGCAGGTTGTTGTCCAGCCAGTCCTGCAGCATCGGCCGCAGCATCTCCTCGGCCATCTCGTCGAAGGTCTTCTTGCTGCGGCTGGCAAACGCGTCTGAAAGCTCACCGAAGGCGGCGGCAACCTGCCGGCCCGTATGCTCCGAAAGGATCGCCGGCCGAAGGGACGGCGCCTCGCTGGCCGCCGGACGCGCCAATCCGATTCTAGAAGATTCCGGGCCGATTTTAGAACGTTCCGGGCCGCTTTCCGAAGGCTCCGGCCCAATTTCCGAAGGCTCCGGCACAGGTTCAGCAGTCGCCTCGTTCTCGAAAACCTCGGCTTTCGGCTCGGCGTCCGGCGTCCGGCGTGGCTCGGCGCGCTCCGGCTTGGCCATCGCGTCGCCGACCGCCGCGATCTCGCGCCGCCAATCGGCGATGATGGTGTCGGTCGTCTCGGCAGCCTTGGCTGTCGCAGGCCGATCCGGCTTTGCGGGAGCGGTGTTCACCTCAGCCAGCGTCACCGCTGCCTTTTCCGGGCCGGCGCGCAGCGGCGTTTCCAGGGGCTCAATGACCGGCGCGGCCGTTGGCTGCACCTCGGCGCGCGTGGCCGGCTTGGCGATCTCCAGTCCGCCGCGCAGTTCGGAGCGGAACGCATCCCCCTCCGCTGCCAGTCCGGCTGCCGGCGCCGGTTGCAGATCCTGGCGCAGCTCGTCGGCGTCGCCCGGCTGCTTGCGGCCGGTATCGCTGTCCTCGATGATCCTTCTGATGGAAGCTAGTATTTCTTCCATGGAAGGTTCGCGCTGTACGCTGCTTGCCGTCGCCATCGTCACATCCGCCGCCCTTGTGACTCGTTCTCAGATTTCCTGTCCGGCAATGCCGGATTCGAATCATGGCAACAGCGTAACCGACGGAACGGCTTGCGAGAATCCCCAATCTGGCGACATCTCGGATTTCAACAGATTAGGGTCGGGAGTTGAAAGCCCGCGCGTCGTTCGAGCGCGGGCTGAAAACACGGCCTGGCGATCAGCGGCCGTCCGGCGTGCGCAGACCGATCCACTTGTCCTTGACGGCGTTGTAATGCTCTTCGGGCCTGTACTTCGTCACGTTGAGCGCAAGGCGGTCTGCCGACAAATGGCCAACCGCCGAGAGGATGGCATAGCTCGCCACCACCACGTCGCGTTCGGCGCTGACAAGATTGATCTTGGCGGTGATGAGGGTCGCCTGCGCGTTGAGCACGTCGAGCGTGGTGCGCTGGCCGACATTGCGCTCTTCGATGACGCCGTTCAGGGCAAGCTGCGCGGCGGCGACCACCTGCCGGTTGGCCGTGACGCTTTGCTGCGCGGCGGTGTATTGCGACCATGCCGAGGTAACGGCCTGGCGCACCTGGTCGCGACTCACGTCGACTTCGATCCGCGCCTGGCTGAGCGATTCCTTGTTCTGGCGCACGGTCGCCGAGGTCCGTCCGCCGGAATAGATCGGCACGGTCAGTGTCGCGCCGATGTTCGCCGACGTCCTTGTGCCATCCTGCGATGCCCCAAGAACGCCCGGAACCGTGTTGCGATAGTCGCCGGAAACGCCGGCGCTAGCCGAAAGCTGCGGCAGCAGCGCGCCTTCGGCCGATTTAACCGAAAACGCCGCCGCGTCGACCAGGTGCTCGGTGGCGAGGATGGCCGGATGTTCGGCCGATGCGATCGCGATCGCTGCATCGAGGCTCGACGGCAACAGCTTCGACAGCGGCGAAGCCGGCCTGAGACGGCCGGGCTCATCGCCGACGATCTGGCGATAGGTCGCGGCACTTGCCAGCGCCGTGGCGCGGGCGGCGCTCAACTGCGCCACCGCGGAGGCACGCTGCGCGTCGGCTTGCGCGACGTCGGTGCGGGTACCTTCGCCGACCTCGAAGCGCGAACGCGCCGCACGCGCCTGCTCGGTCAGGAATTGCAGGTTCTGTTCGGTCAGCACCGCGATCTGGCGGTCGCGGATGACGTCCATATAGGCACTTGCCGCGTTGAAAAGGGTGTTTTCTTCGGTGTTGCGCAGGCTCTCGACCGAGGCGCTGACCCGCGCTTCGGCGGCCGCGACGTTGTTCCTGGTCTGAAAGCCGTCGAACAGGGTTTGATTGATCTGGACGCCAAAGTTGCCGGTAGTTATGCGCGCGGTTCGACTAGTACCATTGATATGGGTGCTGGTGTAGTCGATGTCCGCGGAACCGGTGATGGTCGGGCGCCAGCCGGACTTTGCGATTGCAACGCCCTCGTCGGTGACGCGAACGCCGGCGCGTGTCGAATTAAGCGAGGAATTGTTCTGATAGGCTTTTGAAAGGGCCCCGAGAATGGTTTCGGCCGAGGCGGCCATTGGAGAAAGCGCGGTCGCCGAAACGAGGACAGCGGTAAAAAGCAACTTGCGTACAGACGGCACGTTATATTCCCTCATTCGTTTTGCACGGGAACTGCGCCACGCTGGCTTCTCCTTCTGATCAGCCGGCGCCGCGTTTTTTATCGTTCCCCCGCTGAAAGCCCCCAAGAAACACCCGGTTATGCAGATCAGCAACGATTGTTCAAACGCAAGCGATCATGACAGCGCCTTCGCTGCAAGGCAAAATCACTCAGAATTCGAAGGCGGGAATGCGTTCGAATCCCGGTAGTGGCTTAATTGCCGCATTAAATGCGCGTCTTCCCGTTACAACCCCTCCAGTCTTAAAAAAAAGCCGGGCTACGCCCGAATTGCCCTGCCCCTCCACGGCGACGAGTCGGCCGCCTTCGGCAAGCTGGTCGAACAGCGCCGCCGGCACCTCGCCGACGCTGCCGCCGATCAGGATGACGTCGTAAGGCGCCTTATCTGCGTGGCCTTGCGGCAGCGGCCCCTGGACCACGGTGACATTGCCGCAACCGAGTGCCGCAAGCGTCGAAGTGGCGGTCTCGGCCAGCGCCGCATCGCTTTCCAGCGCGACCACGGACCTTGCCAGCCGCGACAGGATCGCCGCCGCATAGCCGGTGCCGCAGCCGACATCGAGTGCCGAATCGCTTGGGCCGATATCGGCCAGCTGCATCAGCTTGGCCAATGGCGACGGTTCCATCAGATAGCGCGGGCCATCGGCCGTATCGGCAATGCGGATGTCCTCGTCGATATAGGCAAGATCGCGCTGGCCGGGGGCAACAAAGGCCTCGCGCGGCACCACAAGCATCGCCTCGAGCAACGGCGCGCTGGTCACGTCGGTGGTGCGGATCTGGCCGTCGACCATCTTCACCCGGCGTTCGGCAAAATCAGCGCTCATGTTCCAACCATCCGCTTGCCGCGCAAAGGCCGCGGCTGTTTCGACCGGAACTGAAGCCCCCTGGCGCTGACGCGCGGGAGCTCGGGCATTGGAGGCCTCGCCCGGAATCGAACCGGGGTGCAAGGATTTGCAGTCCTCTGCGTAACCACTCCGCCACGAGGCCTCATTGCTCCCGGCGTTCCACCCGGCTCCAATAGGTTGCGGCGAAAATGCCGTCAAGCGGCCACCATGCATTCCCAACGGTTCCTCGACATTCCATGCCCTGCCTTATCAACGCAATGCCCATCTTAGCAATAACATATTAGCTTATCGTTAAGCATGATTCTGGGCGACGGGAACCCGAAACCGGCGGCCACGTTGGGCAAAGAGGAGGCTCCGCCATGCGTCGAGCAGCTACGAAGGACGGCACGTCGCGCGGATTGTCGCAGTCTGCAGAGCTTGTGCGCTATGCCATCGACCGCCTCAGCATAGAAGGCGCAAACAGCCTGCCGCCGCGCGACCGGGCGCGGCTGGCATCGGCTACCGCCGTTCTCAAGGAGCTTTGCGAACGCCTGGAAAGCTGTTTCGACCAGCCTCGGTGAGGCCTGGACGACCACGCCGCTCTCAAACAATTGCCGGATACCGGCCTGTCAGCAGGGCAGTCTCAATCCGGCCGGCGCCGTCGCTCCCACCAGACGACGAAGCGGCGCCGGTGACGGCGCACCAATGCGAATTCGTAGGAGAGCACCAGCAATCCGATCGGCACCATCCAGAAACCCAGGATCGGCAGGAAGCCGAGAATGCCGCCGATGATCAGCACGACGCCGATCGCAATCCTGAGGCCGCGCGAGCGCGGCATGGTGAACTGGCGGCCGAAGACCGAGATTTTCCGGGCCGGTGGCTGTTCGTCGCTCATTGCCGTCATGTGAAATGTCGATCCGTTTGCATCAGTAGCACCATCAGCCGGAGAAAGCCGCAACGGCCTTTTCTGTTCCTTGACAGGCGAGAGACAGCTCATATGAGGGCGCTCGCCGGCCATTGCCAGCAAGCCTCGCGCCAAAAAGCATCGAAAAAATGCGAAATGCTTCTTTGCAAAGCCGAAACGGGTTTGCTATAGGCTGCCCCACTCACGCAAGAGCCTCTGTTCCCCGGTAGCTCAGTGGTAGAGCAACCGGCTGTTAACCGGTTGGTCGCTGGTTCGAATCCGGCCCGGGGAGCCAACATTTCCAAGTATTTAGCCCATACCGCGCTGAAGAACATTTGTGATGATGTACGCTATAAGTACGGACCGGCGACATGCTCCTTCGCCTGGCTCGGCAGCATCACCTGACCGAAATTGACGCGCGGTACACCCACGATTTCCCTGCGCTAGTCGCCTCTACGATCGATGGCAACACAAGTGCTCTTGCTCTTCTGCAATCGATCATTTTAGCCTGCGAAGTCGCGATGGCGGTACCGCAAAACGATTAAGTTTCACACGAAAGCCGTTTCGCAGGGCTCCGATCCGGCGGCCTAAGTTTCTCATTCGCCAACGTAACGAATTGGCCTGTCAGCAACTGACTCCACCGGAGACCAGCCCAGATGTCTCGATGCTGGCGTCCTGAAGTTGCGTACGCTGGCGCCAGTGTGCGTTCTCTGTCATCTCTTGTTACCGATTCCCACTAGGCGCTTGTGCATGTTAGCCGAATTCTGATGACGAAAATGTTCAAAGCCGCCGAAACGAGTGTTTGCGCTATGGCTCGCAAGGACATGCTACCGGCTTTCAAAGTGCGCGGCCAATGGCGATTCAAGCGTGTAGATCTCGACAGCTTGATCGAGCAGCAGAAAGAAGCCGTGCGCGGTGAAGGTCAGACCTGACGTGTCCAGATCACTTGCTTCTCAGATCCAGGATGTACTGCCCAAGACGTCAGACACCTATTACAAACTGATTTTGACGGTAGGGCCGGCACGCGCCGGCAAGACCGCTGCCATCAGTGAGCTAGCCGCCACGCACAAGTGGCCTCGGGTTAATGTCAATCTCTCTTTGGCGGAGCGGCTCCTCGCGCTTACGCATCGGCAGCGGGCCGTTCGAGCCGCGGGCATTCTTGACGACATCGTTAGCGCCAAGAATTCCAGCGTTGTCCTGCTTGACAATATCGAGCTGCTCTTCGCGACAGAGCTAGCGCAGGACCCGCTTAAGCTTCTTCAATCACTCTCCCGAAACCGCACGATTGTTGCGGCTTGGCCGGGAGACTTCGAAGGTGCCAATCTGACATATGCGGCTCCCGGCCACCCGGAAGCACGGCGATATCTGACGCCCCAAGCGGTGATCGTAAAGGCCGGCGAAGCCGATCGGCCAGACAATGGATTGCCTCGGGAGGAGACAAAATGAAATACTCAGATTTGATTCAGTTCGGGCCGATTGAAACGGTCGTCCAGCTCCGCGAAGCAGACACGGCCGCAGACGCCCGTCGCCTGGTCGAAACATTCGTCATTTCCGACCGAATGGCCGACCTGCTGGGTGATCTTGTATTTCCGCAGCTTCAATTCACCAAGCCAGCGGACAATAAGGGCATTCTCGTCGTCGGCAACTATGGCACAGGTAAATCGCACCTTATGGCGGTTATCTCGGCGATCGCCGAACATGGTGATCTTGTTTCCCGGATGACCAATCCGAAGGTCGCTGAAAAGGCAGCCGATGTTGCCGGCCGGTTCTGCGTAGTCCGCGCAGAGATCGGTTCCACGACGATGTCCCTGCGGGACATTGTATGCTCTGTCTTGGAAGATGGCCTGTCGCGCCTTGGAGTCACCTACGAATTTCCGTCAACCGACGATCGGCATGAAAACAAATCCGCCTTCCAGGAAATGATGGCCACGTTTCAGGCCAAGCACCCCGATCGTGGCCTGATCCTCGTCCTCGACGAGCTCCTCGATTATCTGCGCTCTCGCGCTGACCAAGCGCTTAGCCTCGACCTTTCTTTTCTTCGCGAGCTAGGTGAGGTCTGCAAGGGCTCTCGCTTCCGCTTCATTGCCGGCGTGCAAGAGAGCCTGTTCGACAATCCACGCTTTCAGTTCGTCGCTGATACGCTCCGGCGCGTGAAGGATCGCTTCGAACAGGTCCGCATCGCTCGCGATGACGTTGCCTTCGTGGTGGCCGAGCGAATCCTCAAGAAGGATGCCAACCAGCAGGCGTTGATACGGGAGCACCTAAAGCAGTTTGCACCTCTCTACGGCTCCCTGAATGAACGAATGGAGGAGTTTGTTCGTCTTTTTCCGGTACACCCGGCATATCTCGACACTTTCGAACGCGTGTACGTTGCCGAAAAGCGCGAGATTTTGAAGACACTTAGCGCCGCAATTCGCCGCATTATAGATCTGGATGTTCCGCCCAATGATACCGGTCTGATTGCCTACGACTCTTACTGGGGCGTGTTGCGAGATAATCCGTCGTTCCGATCCGATCCCGCTATCAAGGAAGTCATCGACCGCAGCGGTGTTCTCAGCGCTCGGGTAGAGCAAGCTTTTACCCGTCCACAATATAAGCCTGCTGCCATTCGCATTGTGAACGCACTGTCCGTCCACCGCCTGACGACATCAGATATATATGCGCCTATCGGAGCAACCGCGGAGGAGTTGAGGGACGATCTCTGCCTGATGCTACCTGTTCCAGAAAAGGACGCGGGCTTCCTCCGTACACTTGTCGAGACAGTGCTCAAGGAACTGCTGCGAACGGTGAGCGGACAGTTTCTCAGTTTCAACAAGGAGAACGGCCAATATTTCCTCGACCTGAAAAAAGATGTCGATTTCGACTCTCTCATTGAGAAGCGAGCGGAGACACTCAGCGACACGCAACTCGATCGATACTATTTCGACGCGCTGCGTCGGGTTGTCCTCGAAGACCCCGATGCGGCGCCCTACGTAAGCGGCTATCGTATCTGGGAACATGAGATCGAGTGGCGAGAACGACGCGCTGGAAGAAGCGGGTATCTATTCTTCGGAGCTCCGAACGAGCGCTCGACCGCGCAGCCCGTTCGCGATTTCTATCTCTATTTCCTGCAGCCGTTCGATACTCCCTATTTCAAAGACGAGAAGACGGCCGACGAGGTCTTTTTCAAGCTGAAGGAGCGCGACGATACGTTCGACCGCACGTTGCGCCTCTATGCTGGCGCTCGCGAGCAGGCGGCTGCCGCCTCCGGCAGCAACAAGAATATCTACGAAAATAAGGCCGCTGATCACCTCCGGACGCTTACGTCTTGGCTCCGTGAACATATGCCGACGGCGGTCGAAGTTGTTCATCAAGGGCGGTCTAAGGCGCTGCTGGAAGTGGTTCGCGGCAAGCTCCCCCCCAATGCGACGGTCAAGGACTATGTCAACACCGCTGGTTCTGCTCTCCTAGCGCCCCACTTTGCGGACCGAAGCCCTGAATACCCGATTTTTAGTGTTCTGGTCACGCGACAGAACCGCGATCAGGCCGCGCAAGAGGCGCTACGGTGGATCGCCGGCAGCGTGAAGAGTAAGCAAGGCACAGCAATTCTCGATGCGTTGGAATTGCTCGACGGCGAGATGCTCAAGCCGCGCAACTCACGCTATGCAAAGTACGTGCTCGACGCCTTGAGTCAGAAGGGCCAGGGCCAAGTTCTTAATCGATCTGAACTGGTAGCCTCGGAGGCGGGTGTCGACTATTGGACGAAATTTCGCATCGAGCCTGAATTTTTAAGCGTGGTTCTGGCTGCGCTGGTTCACAGCGGCGACGTCGTCCTCAGTCTCGCCGGCAAGAAAGTTGACGCTGCCGAGATCGATCAGTTCGCCAAGGTCGGAATTGCCGACTTCACTGAGTTTAAGCACATCGATAGGCCTCGCGATTTGCCGCTCGGTCCGCTCCAGGATCTATGTGACCTGTTGGATGTGCCAAAAGGGCTTATCGTCAATCCTGCGAACCGGGATGAAGGTGTGGCCAAGATTCAGCAGCGCGCCGGCGAAATTCTCGGCAAGGTCGCCGCCGCCCAGGCGCGCATTCCCGACCTGATCTTCTGGGGCCGTCCCGTTCTGTCCGACCAGGAGCAGAAAGACTGGAGAGACCGGCTAGGCAGTTTGAAGGGATTCCTTGAATCGCTCCAGCCGTTCAACACAACCGGCAAGCTCAAGAACTTCGCACATGACTCTGCAGCGGTCCTGGGGCAGAAGCCAGCGATTGGGCTCTCCCGCGAAGTCGATGAGCTTGGCACGGTGCTCCAGCAGTCCAATCCACTGACGTCCTACCTCGGCAAGGCAGAGGCGCTGCTCGACCCGACACATCCTTGGCAGGACAAGGTACGAACAGCGCGCGCCGATCTCATGGGGCGGATTGCAAATCCAAAACAGCGCCCGGAAGCTGATTTCAAGCGCTTTTTGACCCAGACCCTGAGCGATCTGAAGACCAAATACCAAGATGCCTACCTGGCCGCGCACGAGCGCTCTCGCCTCGGGGCTAACGATGACAAACGCAAGGCAAACCTCGCCAAAGATCCCCGCCTCGCTCAGATTCAGAAGATCGCCAACGTGGAGATGATGCCAACGCCGCAACTGCGGGATTTCGAGAACAGACTGTTTGCACTGAAGACCTGCTTCCAGCTCGGTCGTCCAGACCTTGAAAGCGATCCATTGTGCCCACATTGCGGCTTCCGGCCCGCGGAAGAACCTGCAGGCGGCGCAGCTGCAAAGAAAGCCCTGTCCGACCTTGATGAGGTGTTGGACGGTATCGTGCGTGGTTGGACGGACACACTGCGTACCAATCTCGAAGACCCGACCGTATCTGCAAACATCGAGTTGGTCAGCGACAACAGTGGAAAGAGCGAACTACAGGCATTCCTGGGCAGTAAGCAGTTGCCGGATCCTGTAAACCCGGCCTTTGTGAGAGCCCTGCAGGAAGTGTTGAGCGGATTGCAAAAGGTGACGCTCGGCAGTGCTGATCTACGGGCTGCTCTCTCCGATGGCGGACTTCCCTGCACAGTCAGCGACCTACACGAACGCTTCGACCGCTATGTCGCCAACCTGGCCAAGGGCAAGGACTCGTCTAAGGTCCGAGTGGTGATAGAATGACGCTCTCTCGCGATCAACTGATCGAACGACTGCTTAGCGCTGAGTGGACCGACCTCGAGGTTAAGGAGGCGTCGTGGGCGGTCCCTCGTAGCGCTCTGGAGACGGTGTCGGCATTTGCAAATTCCTCCGGAGGGCACCTTGTGTTCGGCGTAAAGGAGGAAAATAGAGCTTATGAGGTGATAGGCGTCATTGATGTCGATAAAGTACAAGGAGATTTGCTGTCGCAGCTCAACAGCCGCGACAAGATAAGCTGTCAGCTTGCGATCAAAGAAGATCTCCTTAAAATTGATGACAAGCACGTACTCGTTTTTTTTATTGGAGAAGCGGAGAGGCAGCGGAAACCGGTCCACCTTGACCGGGATATTAGAAAAAGCTTTATTCGTCGCGGAGGTGGCGATCAACGCTGCAGCGAGGAAGATGTTAGACGTTTCCTTCGTGCTGCCGATGGTCAACGGTACGAATCGGAGATTGTCGATTTCGATCTGACGACTGCAATCGATACTCCAACGTTATCTCGCTATCGCCATCGCTTCCAAACGCGAGACCCTGCTAATTCTTGCAATAACTTCGACGACGCGCATTTTTTGGAGCATTGGGCCTTAGCGGCCCATGTCGAGGGGCGGCTGCGCCCAACGCGAGCCGCGATACTTCTTTTCGGCACGGGTCCTGCGCTGCGTACTATGATGCCTCGTCCGATAGTCGATTGTCGCTGGGCCACTCATGAATGGGGTTCTCCAAGTCCCGAGCAAAGGTGGGTTGACCGATTGCTATGCGAGGAAAACCTATGGATCTGCTGGGAACAACTAGCCACTCGCTATGTCCAAAATGCCACAAAACCCTTCGCGATCGAAATGAAGACCATGGAGCGCCAAGATCGCCCCGAGGATTTTGTCTCCTTCCGAGAGGCTGCTATCAACCTTCTCATGCACCAGGATTTTGAAGAGACAACACGGTCCGCGATGTTAGCGTTCCATCCAGATCGTGTCGTGTTCGAAAATCCTGGCGTGGCGCTCGCCAACAAGGCTGAACTTCTTGAGCCCGGCGCGAAAGATGTTCGCAATCCCCTGATCGTTTCAATGTTTCGCCGCGTCGGTTTGAGCGAACAGGCCGGGACGGGTATCGGTGCAATCTTCCGCGACTGGCGGAATCGTGGCCGGGTCCCCCCGGAAATCGTCAATGATTTAGGCTCTTATAGCTTCCGGCTATCACTGCTAGCCAAGGAACTGATGTCGGAGCGGCAGCTTCTTTTTCAAGCATCTCTAGGCGCACGCCTTTCTGACGCGGAAGCCAACGCGCTCGCCATCCTCTGTGGTCAGCCCCAAGTCTCGCTTTCGGAGTTTCGTGCATCGCTTGGCATCGGAAGCGCAGAAGTCATGGCGGTTCTAGAGCGGCTGCAAACCCAAGTGCTCGCCAAAAAGATAGAGCGGCAGGAGGGGGTGAGATATGAGCTTGCTGAGCAGCTTCGCGAGCGATGGCCCCTAGATGGCGCTCCGAAAGCCGCCCAGACGAGCTTGGTCACTGACCAACCTCCGGTCGGTCCGAGTAACCTGGTCACTGACCAAGTTGCAGATTCAGCTGATGGCAGCAAAAGAGTTCTACGCGCGGTTGACACGCTCAGCGAGGCACAGCGTGTTCTTTTGGCCGCCTGCGACACGCCACGCCGCCTGGCAGAGCTAATGGAGCTGTTAGGGGTCACACATAGAGCAAACTTCACCCGATTGCATCTCAAGCCACTCCTAGATGGCGGACTTCTTCAGCCTCAATATCCCGACAATCCCAACCACCCGCGGCAGCGATACTCGATTACAGAGGTGGGAGCAAAGATTGTCGCCAAGCAAATCAAAGACGAGGAAAAAGCCGATGGCCAAGAGAGGTAAATCGGCGCTTAGCGATGATCTATTCGCGGATGCCACCGGACAGCTCCGCCTTCTGGACAAGTCGCTGGAGCAGCAAGCCCTAGAAAGGAGCAGGGTCGAATGCCTCGGAATGACGTTCGACAGTGAGGACGCTCGCCGGATCTACTTCACCGGTCGGCTGCGGGAGAGGCTTGCGGATCCCGAGTTCCGCAAGACGGCGGGGTTCCCCAAAGGAACCGACGAAGACATCATCCGCATGTCCGACGCTCCTTGGTACACCGCATGTCCCAATCCCTTCCTCGCCGACTTCGCGCGCGCCTACGGCAAGCCCTACGATCCGAAGGAGCGCTATGAACGCGACCCCTTCGCTGTCGACACAAGCGTCGGTAAGACCGACGCCCTCTACAGGGCGCACGGCTATCATACGAAGGTGCCGCATCTCGCGATCGTTCCGTCGATCCTCCATTATACGGAGCCGGGCGATATCGTGCTCGATGGTTTCGCTGGCTCGGGCATGACGGGCGTCGCCGCGCAGTGGTGTGGTTCGGCGCCGGCGGAGTATCGCAAGCAACTCGAAGCGGAGTGGTCGAAACAGGGGCTGCCGAAGCCGCAATGGGGCGCACGTCGGTCGATCTTGAACGACCTCGGGCCCGCAGCCACCTTCATCGCCGCGAACTATACGTTGCCGTTCGACGTGGCAGCTTTTGGCAGAGCCGCCCTGCGCGTCCTCACCGAAGTCGAGAAGGACCTCGGCTGGATGTACGAGACGCTTCACACGGATGGAACGTCCAAGGGCAGAATTAACTTCACGGTCTGGAGCGAGGTCTTCACCTGCCCGGAATGCGCCGGGGAAGTGAACTTCGTTGAGGAGGCGCTCGATCCATCAACGAAACGTGTCCTTGACCGCTTTCCCTGTCCGCACTGTTCAGCGGAACTGACGAAAGATGACCTCGAAAGAGACTTCGAAACGCTCATCGACCCGGCTTCTAAGCAGCCCTGGAAAAGGGTTCGTTTTCGCCCCGCATTGATTAACTACAATGTTGGAAAAGCAACGCACGAAAAGACACCGAATCAAAGCGACCTGCGGACTCTGGAGCGGATTGCACAACTAACTCTGCCTGGAGAGATCCCAACCAATGCATTCCCTACTGACAGAATGTCACACGGTACGCGCTTAGCCCCGAAAGGGTTTACTCACGTGCACCATCTCTTTCTGCCGCGCGCCTTGCATGCATTAGCGGCCCTTTGGCGGTGCGCAATCGCCGAACGCGACGTTCGCTTACGGAATATGCTGCTATTCTTCGTCGAACAATCGATCTGGGGAATGTCGCTTCTGAATCGATACAGCCCGTCGCATTTCTCCCAAGTGAACCGCGCCTTAAGCGGCGTTTACTATGTGGCGTCGCAGTCATCTGAAGTCAGCCCTTGGTATATACTAGACGGAAAACTAAAAAGGCTGCTTAGTGCATTTAACACCTCGCCCCCTAGGGGGCGCGCGACGATGGTTTCGACTGGAACATGCGCAAGTCTGTCAGTTCACGACGCCTCAATAGACTACATATTCACTGATCCGCCTTTCGGTGAAAACATCTACTACGCTGACCTCAACTATCTTGTAGAGTCTTGGCATCGCGTGATAACGGACTCCGATCCGGAGGCCATCGTCGATAGCGGCAAAGAGAAGAGCATTCTCGACTATCAGGCGCTCATGCGAGCATGCTTTGATGAGTATGCTCGCGTCCTGAAGCCGGGCCGCTGGATGACGGTTGTTTTCAGCAATTCGGCAAATGCCGTTTGGCGCGCTATACAAGAGGCGCTTGGGACCGCCGGGTTCGTTGTCGCGGACGTTAGGACGCTGGACAAGCAGCAAGGCTCCTATCGGCAAGTGACTAGCACTGCGGTCAAGCAGGATCTTGTCATCTCAGCCTACAAGCCGACCGAGGCCTTGGCTGAGCGATTTGCACTCGGTACGTCGTCGCCAGACAACGCTTGGGCCTTCGTGACCGAGCATCTCGGCCACGTCCCCATATTCTCAAGTGCTGAGGGCGTCGCCGATGTGATCGCCGAACGCACTGCTCAGGTTCTGCACGACCGTATGGTCGCCTTTCACGTGCAACGCCAACTCTCGGTGCCGCTTTCAACCGCTGAGTTTCTAGGAGGTTTGAACCAGCGCTATCCAGAGCGCGACGGCATGTATTTCCTGCCGACGCAGGTTGTCGAATATGATCGCAAGCGTAACACGGCCGCTGAGTTGCGCCAGTTGAGCCTTTTTGTGATCGACGAAGCGAGCGCAATTCAGTGGGTCCGTCGCGAGCTTCAGGACAAGCCTCGAAGCTTCCAGGATCTCCAGCCCGCCTTCATGCGCGAAATTCAGAACTGGGCAAATCACGAGCAGACGGTCGAGCTCAAGGAAATCCTGCGACAGAACTGTATCAACTATGACGGTAATGGACCGGTCCCGAGCCAAATCCATTCATACCTCTCCACGAACTTCAGAGAACTTCGCAATCTCGCCAAGGATGATCCGTCACTGGCAGCCAAGGCGGCGGATCGCTGGTATGTGCCCGATCCGGGCAAGCAGGGTGATCTTGAGAAGCTGCGCGAAAGGGCGCTGCTGACGGAGTTCGAAACCTATAAGCACGCAAAGGAACGCAAGCTGAAGCTGTTCCGCACCGAAGCGGTGCGTACCGGCTTCAAGGCTGCCTACGACGGTCAGGACTACAAGACCATCGTAAGCGTCGCGGCGAAGCTGCCGGAGAACGTCCTGCAGGAGGACGAGAAGCTGTTGATGTACTATGACGTCGCTAGCATGCGTCTTAGTGATGAGTGAGGTGACGCATGCAGGCGGGCGAGTGGTGGCACAGCATCGACCATGATGAACCCTGCCGCGTCGTCGATAGCGACACGCTGTGGGGACAAGCGACCTGCCTAGTCTGGCTGCCGCGCCGCGGGACGGCCGTCCGGGTGCTGCAGAAGCGTCTTGCTCCACTGAAATCTGGCGAGTCTCATCTCCTCGACCGCCTTTCCTATGTCAGCGCCGCCACACGCATCGCCGACTCTCTGGAGCGGGACGCATTGATCGCCCCGCTGGAAGGCACGGTAATCCCGCTGCCTCACCAGTTGCTTGCTCTGCAGCGCGCCATCTCGGGCGACCGCATCCGCTATCTGCTGGCGGACGAGGTGGGCCTCGGCAAGACGATCGAGGCCGGCCTGATCCTGCGCGAGCTGAAGATTCGCGGGCTCGTGCGGAGAATCCTTGTCGTCGCTCCTGCGGGATTAGTGCTGCAGTGGCAGTCTGAAATGAAGAGCCACTTCAACGAGGACTTCCGGCTTATCCTTCCCGGCAGCCTGAGCGCACTCCGCCAGGCGGGCGCCATCGACGAAAACGAGAACCTTTGGCGCATGCACCAACAGGTCATCTGTCCGCTCGACTCGGTGAAGCCGATCGACTCCCGCCGCGGCTGGAGCCAGGAACAGCTTGCCCGCTACAATCGCGAACGGTTCGAAGACTTGGCTTCGGCCGGATGGGACCTGATCATCATCGACGAGGCACATCGCATTGGCGGCAGTACCGAGCAGGTTGCCCGCTTCAAGCTGGGTGATGCCCTTTCGCAGGCGGCGCCCTACCTGCTGCTGCTTTCGGCAACGCCGCACCAAGGGAAGTCGGACGCCTTTCGAAGGCTGATCGGGTTTCTGGACGCTGACGCGCTTCCCGGCGACGACGCGATTTCGCGCGAAGCCATCGCCCCCTTCGTCATCCGTACCGAGAAACGCCGCGCTATCGACGCCGAAGGGAACCCACTCTTCAAGCCGCGTTTCACTCAGTTGGTGCCGATAAAATGGGGGGCGGCTCACGCGGAACAGCGCGCACTCTATGACGCTGTGACCGAGTACGTTCGCGATGGCTACAACCGCGCGATGAAGGAAAAGCAGACCGCCGTCGGCTTCCTGATGATCCTCATGCAGCGCCTTATCACCTCCAGCACCGCAGCGATCCGCACATCCCTGGAACGAAGACTGGCGGTGCTCGATCTGCCCCAGGGACAGCTTTCGCTGTTCCCCGAGGATGTGGGGGAGGACTGGTTCGCGCTGGATGGTCAGCAACAGCTCGATACCATCCTGAGGGCGCAACTGAAGGGCCTCAAGGACGAGCGCAAGGAAGTCGAACTCCTGTTGTCGGCAGCGCGCCGCTGCGAAGCCAGTGGGCCGGACGTCAAGGCTGAAGCGCTGCTCGAACGCATTCAGCAGCAACAGCGCGAGGAGAATGACCCGACCCTGAAGGTGCTGATCTTCACGGAGTTCGTTCCGACCCAGGTGATGCTTGCGAATTTTCTTGAGCGTCGCGGTTTCACTGTCGTGTCGCTCAATGGCGCGATGGATTTGGAGGAACGGCGGCAAGCGCAGCGCCACTTTGCGACCGACGCACAGATCCTCATCTCCACTGATGCAGGTGGCGAGGGTCTGAACCTTCAATTCTGCCACGTGATCGTGAACTACGACCTTCCGTGGAACCCGATGAAGATCGAGCAGCGGATCGGCCGTGTGGATCGTATTGGGCAGCAGCACATCGTACGGGCGATGAACTTCGCACTCGCGGATACGGTTGAGCTTCGCGTCCGCGAGGTGCTGGAAGAGAAGCTTGCAAGAATTCTTGAGGAGTTTGGCGTCGATAAGCTGGCCGATGTGCTCGATTCCGAGGACGGCGGCGTGCCTTTCGAGGCTCTGTTTGCGCAAGCGATGATTGCGCCCGAGGATGCAGAACAACGAGCCGCCGGTGTCGCGGACGAGATACGCCGGCGAGCGGAGGAAGCCCGAGCCGGATCCAGACTACTCAGCGCAACCCAGCGATTGGACCCCTCCGCGGCGAAGAAGATTGCAAACCATCAGATGCCGTATTGGACCGAGCGGATGACCATCGGCTATCTGCGCAGCCAGGAGTCAGCGGGCGCATTCATCAAGCCTGCCGCCATCGGCCACGACCTTCGCTGGCCGGATGGCGAAACATGCCTCGGGGCCGTGTTCAGCCGTAATGACGCGGATCGGCCAGGCGCCACGCTGATTTCGCTTGAAAACGAGAGGGTCCGGGGACTCACAAATAGCTTGCCCGTCTTCGCGCCTGGCCAGCCCATAGCCAATATCCAGGTCCCCGACGTTTCCGACAAGACAAGCGGGCTCTGGTCATTGTGGCGGATCAGCCTGCACACGGTTGGTGGGCGAGAGCAGCGGTTCCTTGCTCTTTTCCTGGCGGAGGACGGCCGCGTATTTGGGCCGACAGCTCGCACAATCTGGGAACTGTTGATCGACCTGCCCAACGGCCTGAGCCAAGCGGGTGAGGAGATCTCAGGTTCCACTGCGGTAAATGCATTCGATGCCAGCCGCAAGGCTGCCGAAGCGCAGGGTGCCGCGGTGTTTGAGGAACTGGCCGCTACTCATCAGATGAGCATTATGCGTGAGCGCAAAAAGGGCACACACGCATTCTCATCGCGTCGCCGTGCCATCGAGCGGCTCGGGTTACCCCAGGTCCGGGCTCATCGCCTTCGGATTTTGGGGGACGAAGAACAGGCATGGATCCGAGAGCTTGCAGCGCGGGAAGCCGCGCTGCCTGATCTCGCCGCTGTCCTCATGGTTCGCGTGGCGCCGATTGGAGCCAGCGCATGAGCCCCTCGTCGCTCAACGGCACATGGCGCGAGCCCATTCTGGCGCAGTTCAGCCGCGACATCGCCAGTGTCGCGCGTCTGACGGTCGTGGCGGACCCAGACGAGCTGCTGACGGAACAGGGTATCGTTGACGGTATCCGCCAGCGCGGATTCGAAATCGTGCCATTCGAGGACCACGTCGCATTTCGATACGCCTATGAGCGGCGTTTCCGGGAGGTTTGGGACAACGGCAACGACACAAATCTGGTCGTCGTTCTGCGAGCGGCGCGTTCGGACATCAGTAGCCTTCCTTTTGACCTGCTTCAGCAGGCGGAGCGTAACCGGCGGTTGCTTTCATTCAGTCTCGGGGAGCTGTTCCCTTCGCTCGCCCCTCACGTCCTTTCCGAGCTCGATCGGGGCGAGCTCGATGCCGTGTCTGCCGCCCAGCAGCTTTTCAAGCCGGAGCCTATGGGCGAGAACGCGACGCGGGATTTTCTTCTGCGAAACGTGTTTCGACTCGGTCCCGCACAAATTCAAAGCGATACAGACCTCCTCCGCGCCCTTCTGCAGCGCCACTACAGCGGCAAGGTGGTTCCCAAGTCACTGGACGAGCGGTTGATCCATCTACTGCGATCCACCGGGCGATGGGAGGATTGGCCACTCGAACAGATTCTACCTAGCCGCGCGAGCTTTCTGAGGTTCCTGCAAGAGAGATGGCCGATCTTCTTGCAGGATCGTTTGGTCTTGCTAGAGGGTGGACTTCGCGAGAAGCCCGAACCCTACGATCTGCAGTTCACAGGTCCCAAGCATCTCTCCTTCGACCACGACGATGTGCGGGTCTACGTCGATAATCTGTTCACAGAGGGCTTGCTAACTCCGACGAACAGAGTCTCTCGATCGCTCGTCGAGGGAACTTGGATGGCTGTCGGTGTGGCGGGATCCCAGTCCGCCGACGACACATCGCGCTTCCGGAGGCTAATGGAGCTATTGCACTCCAACGGTCCATCGCCGAGCAGCGATCATCACGAGTGGGTTCAGGCAGCGGCTCGGTGGGCCGAGATTGTTGCGTTGCGTTGGTCCCTGCCCGGAGATGTGGCGTCCGAAGACAAGGATCGCTTCGACTCCGCACATAGACTGATCGAGCAGAGTTTTTATGCGTGGATGGACGGGCACTACGCTTCACTGCATAGCCTTTCGTACCTGCCGCGGCCGGTCATGGTTCATCAGATCCCAAAGTACATGGCCCATCGGGTTTCCGCAAAGGGAACCACGGCGAAGTTGGCCGTCGTTGTCATTGACGGTCTGGCGATGGATCAGTGGGCGGTGGTCCGCCAGGAAATGCCGCGTCGGAAATGGATAACAGAAGAATTCGCCGCCTTCGCATGGGTGCCAACTCTGACATCGGTGTCGCGCCAATCGATCTTTGGGGGCGATCCTCCCTTCTTTTTTGGACAAAGTCTCGATACAACGCGGAAGGAAGAGCAGCACTGGTCTCGCTTCTGGGAAGATCGCGGTCTCCGTAGGGGCGACGCCGTGTATGCCTGACAGGGCACCCTGGAAGACGACGACAACTTCATTGCTCGAATTTGCGGGAAGCTCGACGAGCCGCGCTGCAGGATCGCAGGCATCGTGGTCGGAACAATAGATCAGATGTTGCATGGCATTGTCACGGGCACCGATGGCATGCATGCAGGCGTCCGCCACTGGGCCAAGAGGGGCTCGCTTTGGCGCCTTCTTGACGCTCTGGTGGATCGCGGCTTTGAAGTTGTTGTCACGGCTGATCATGGAAACGTGGAAGGCGTCGGCGTGGGAAAGCCTAATGTTGGCGCAACTGCCGACGAGCGGGGCGAAAGGGTGCATGTGTTTTCAAACGCTCTCCTACGATCCAATGTTTCAGCGAAGTATCCGGGTGCTCTCGAATGGCCGAGCATCGGGTTACCCGATGACTATCTCGCATTGATAGCCCCACCGCTGCGCGCCTTCATTGGTGAAGGAAAAAGAACGGTGGCGCATGGCGGAATATGCATCGAGGAAGTCATCGTGCCTTTCATAACGGTGGCGAGATCGGTATGAGCACTGGAAGAAAAACCACGATCGGCTTCGATCGAACGATCCACATCGAATGGCTCGATATTGCCGCGGCGCGGGCCTCCAGAGGCGAGAGTCCCATAGAGATACGGAAGGTCCTGTGGGACTTTCTGGAGGATCTCGTTCCGGGCAATACCAATAACAGTGGCCGTGGAAAGACCCTTACTGTCCTGACCCGTATCTGGCTTACGGTGCCGGACCAGGTCGAGCCGTTGCGAGACCATGCTCTCAAGTCCCTCGCGAAGGCGAGCACCGAAGATCGTCTCGCGATACACTGGGCTATGGTGATTGCTACTCATCCGTTCTTTTTCGATGTGGCCGCCGATCTCGGAAAGCTTCTGGCGCTGCATGGCCAAGGCAATCGATCGCAGGTAAAGCGCCGCATGACGGAGGCGTGGGGAGATCGCTCCACGCTGGAACGCACGATCCAGCATGTGATCAAGTCCATGGCTCAGTGGGGGGTGCTGCATCCCGGCTTGGAAAAGGGATCGCTCGCGGGCGGACGAAAGCCCATCCAGGTCTCAAACGAGATCGCCGGGTTACTTGTGCGTGGTGTCTTGTTGAGCCAAGGACACGGCATTTCAATTGCGCAGTTGGTCAGCCACCCAGCGCTTTTTCCATTCAACATTAAGCTGAACGTCGAAACACTCAGAAATCGCCATGGTCTGAAAATTCAACGCCAAGGCGATCAAAGCGATTTTGTCGAATTGGCCTGACGATCGATGGTCTCAGCATTGTGGGCAAGCCCCTGTAGTAAGCGTTCTTTGACCTGATATGCTGACCGACAAAATTGGGAGGCATCGATGAAGGAAGCCGAGTATCGCAACTGGCTGCATGCCCGACGTTGGCGTGGCAATCCGCTAACGGAGAAAGCCATTAATGTTCGTATCGCGCGGCTTAGGCGCGTTGAGCGCTCGCTGAAAGATCTCGGCTTCGACACCGACAACGTTGATGCGATTTTCGAACGCGGAAATTTTCCGGCGCTTCTCAAGAAGTTGGCCGATGCCATAGGATCATCCGAGAAACCGCCCGAAAAGTTGGTCCCCGAAGCCGAAAATCCCGACGGCCAATTGAACAACCTGCTCGCCGTCACTCGGCTCTACGGAAAGTTCGCCTCGGGCGAAGATCCAAATGCGCACGACCTAGCAGACGCCGACATTGGTGACGAAAGCGATGATGTGGGGACAAACGCCGATACGATTCGGGCAGCAGCGCTGACGTATTACATCGAGCCTGCGCGTAAACGTGGCGACGAGCGGGTTTCAATTCGCGCTGGCGATCTTCACAACAGGCTCGGTTTGGAGCAGGCACACGCCAACGTCTGCCAGGCACTTGGCGGCGCAAAATTTCAACGACTTGCGCAGGTGCCCCCGCCGACCGCGGAAGGGCCGCCCCAAAGCAGCACGACAACTTTTCATTATCAGCTCTCGCAACCACTTTCCACGCATCAAGCCAACGCTGTGCCGGTCGAAACCAATCCGACCAACCTGATTTTTTTCGGCCCGCCTGGGACGGGAAAGACCTATCGCACGACACATGAAGCCGTCCGTCTTTGTGACGGCTCTGCGCCCGCGGATCGCGCCGCGCTGAAGGAGCGTTACCGGGAGCTTGAGCGCCAGCAGCGGATCGGCTTCGTTACCTTTCACCAGAGCTTCTCCTATGAGGATTTCGTCGAAGGGCTTCGGCCCGAAACAAACCCGTCGGCGGGCAGCGCTTCGTCCGGATTCCGCCTTGAAGTCAATAAAGGTGCGTTCTGCAAAATAGCGGCCTTGGCCGATCAGGCGCGAACCGCCGCCGGCGGATCGCAACAGGCCGGCGGATACGACCTTGCGGACCGCCGATTCTGGAAGATGGGACTCGGCACCATCGGCGCTGAAGACCACATCTATGAACAAGCGATTGCCGGCGACTACATCGTACTGGGCTGGGGGGGCGACGTCGACTGGAGCGATGCCGCATACAACGACCTGGCCGCCGTGCGTGCGAAGTGGGCCGAGGTGGCGCCCGCCGATAGCAAGCCGAGCAATATTTCCCAGCTCTGGCCATTCCGCACCGAGATGAAGAAAGGGGACATCATCATCGTTCCTTATGGAAACAGTGCGTTTCGGGCCGTCGGCGAGGTCATCGGCGACTACAGCTACGAGCCGAGCGATGAGGGAGGTTATAACCACCGCCGAGCGGTCAATTGGCTGCTGATACTCGATAAGCCGCTTCCACTAGACAGCATCATCGAGGGCACATTTACGATGCGGACCCTATATCCGATCAACCGACGGCGGATAAAGATCGAGGCGCTCTCACGCCTGCTCGGAGGCGACGGAAATGCGATCAGCCGCAGCCAAGCACCGCAGCCATTCGTGCTCATCATCGACGAGATCAACCGCGCCAACATCTCGAAAGTGTTTGGCGAGCTGATTACGCTGCTCGAGCCCGACAAGCGGCTCGGGATGGAGAACGAGATCACCGTTAAGCTGCCCTATTCGGGCGACCCGTTTGGTGTCCCACTCAATCTTCACATTGTCGCCACCATGAACACGGCCGACAGGTCGATCGCGCTCCTCGACACGGCGCTGCGTCGCCGCTTCACATTCCGGGAGCTGATGCCGGATCCCGTTCTGCTGGCGGAGGCTGCCCGGAAGACGCAGGTTGACCTGGTGGCGGTTCTTACTGTGATCAATGCTCGGATCGAATATCTGTTCGACCGCGAGCATCAGATCGGTCATGCGTTTTTCATGGGCTGCCAGACCCGCGACGACGTAGACGACGTCATGCGCGATCGCGTGCTGCCACTGTTGCAGGAGTATTTCTTCGAGGATTGGTCGCGCCTCGCTATGGTCCTTGGCGAGTACGAGGGCGTCAAGGATGGCGCCTTCCTGCGCTGTGAGAAGATCGCGCCGCCGCCGGGCTTCAACGGCGACGATCGCTGGCGCTGGTCGGTACGCGGCAAATTCGCGCCCGACGCCTATCAGCGTCTTATCGGCCGCGTCCAGCCTGCAAACGACAGGTTGGCCGATCCTGAGGAAAGTTCGGCCGCGGAATGACGCACCTGTCGGTGCTCGAGTGGGACCGGGTCGCGGTTGGGGACGGTGGTCTTACCCGGTGTGAGGCCGATCAACTGCTTGCCTCGGCACGGGTGCATTCTCTTGGCGGTGTCGATGGGGCGCAGATCCTTACCGATCATCATCGTTGGCTGCGCAGCCAGCAGATGGTGGGTGTCATTGCCGGCGATGACTGCAGCCTGGAGATCCTGCCCAAAATTGATCAACTCGGAGATGCCCAATCCTTGCAAGGCAAGGCGAGGCTCCGACATCGGCTGGTTCAGATGCTCGACGTGGCGCTTGGGCTGGAAATCGGCCTAGGGCGTGAGACGGCGCTAGCGAGGCAGGATGAAACGCTGCTCGACATCCTGATCCGCTCTTTCGCTGATCGGCTGACCAACGAGGTGCGACGGGGACTGCCGCGCCAGTACCTCAACCATGAGGACGAATTGCCCGTGCTGCGTGGACGGCTCGATATCGCCCGACAGTTTACGGCGCTGGCAGCGCGGGCCGACAGGCTGTCGTGCCGGTTCGATGTCCTGTCCGCGGACACGCCGCTGCTGCAGATCATGAAAACCTGCGTTGTCGTGCTGTCACGCTACGCGCGGCGGGAGGAGACAAGCCGTCGTCTGTCAGAGCTGCGGCTGGCTCTGGTCGACGTTTCGGATGTGCGCCCGCGAGAATTGCCGTGGGACGCTGTCGCCATCAACCGATCGAACTTAAGATGGCGCTCATTGCTCAATCTGGCAGAGCTTTTGCTGCGCCGAAACTGGCAGGCGACGCACAGAGGCTCCAGTGCCGACGCGCGGACGGGTTTGACATTGCTGTTTCCGATGAACGGTCTTTTCGAAGCTTACGTGTCGGCGCTCTTGCGCGCCGCTTTAGCGCCGCTTAGCTACGAGGTGGTGTCCCAGGGTGGATTCCGCCACTGCGTGCTTGAGCTTGCCGCAGATGGGGCGCCGGCCAGGCCCCTGTTTCGAACCAAGCCGGACTGCCTGGTCCGCAAGGATGGGCAGACCGTTCTGGTGCTCGACACAAAATGGAAGCGCCTCTCGACGCGCGAGCAGGACGCCAAACGCGGTGTTTCGCAATCGGATGTCTACCAGATGATGGCTTATGCGCGGCTCTACGGTTGCACGCGTCTAATGCTGCTGTACCCATTTCATCCCGATCTCGAGCGGCGTGGCAGTCTGGCAAGGCATCGCATTAACGTTGACGGTGCCGACGAACGCCTCGACATCGCGTCTATCGACATAGCGGCGGAGAAAGTCGACACGGTAGCGGCGCTAAAGGAACTGGTGCTGTCGATAGCTTGAGGGCGGACGTAGATGTGACCTGGCCGGAACCGCGCAATGGGAACCGCCGGCCGCGCCCTCGGCCAACGCTTGCTGCGTGCAGGGGCTCGTGAAGTGGCGCCAGACCTTCTGGATCCGTCCCATGAGAGGCCTAGTCTCGCGGCTCAGGACCGCTGAACGGTTGGCCCTAACCTCCGATAGATGCAGCCGCCTCTATTTTCTTTTCACAATGACGCGGCCCAAGGCTGACAAGCGTGCCGCGAGATCGGCAGGCGTGGCCGGTGGCTGCGGGCTGCTGTCCTCGTAGGCGGTACGGGTGTGGGGCTGCGCAGCATCCGTTCCCGCAGCCGTAAACCATCGGATGCTGGTTTGCTAAAAGAACACGGCGGCTCCGCATACCGGACAGCGCGAGTTGGGATTCACGTAGCAGGCGCTATAGGACCGCACCACATTGCGCTCGAGCAGGGCGACCGCGTCTCGGCGGCGTAGGTAGGTAACCACCTGCGAGCGGTCGATGCGCCGCCGCCCGTAATTCACGCACCACCCGCATGTGCAGTTGGGAGGATGATTGTTCCCAGTCACCGAAAGCCTGATCGCCGCAAGTTCTGTACACTTATACCAAAGCTGTCCATGGACCGCGGCGTCGAAAAACGGATCTGGCCGGGGCTGTCGGGTGGCCGTATTGCCGAACCAAACCATGGTATCTGCTCATGGTCCGTGTGGGAGGCGGAATGCCTGACATGCGGCACATTGCGGACGTTCGCATCGGTCGACGCGAGAAATCCATTATCTAAAAATCGACCGTGTTGCGAAGGCCGAGATGCGTCGCCTAATTCGTTCGTGCCATGAACTGTCGAGGAGCTACCTTCTAATTTGGGCCGGAAAGGGTCAGTCAGCTTTCGGGAATTTGCACCGATAAGCTGTCGCACCTCATTCACGTCTTTGCAGGATCCCCGCGCCATAACGAGTTGGCGGTTTCGGCCGCCGAGGGGATCAACGCCATCACTGCGGCTAGTTCGGTCCTCCAGACGAGGAACGGCATAGTGCTTGGCAAGATGGAAGCGGTGCATGCCTCCTGCAATGTGAACTTGGCCTTGGAACTCGCCGAGCAAAGGCGGTGTGACACCGCGGCCATGCAGCCATCTGTAAGCAATCCCACAGCTCTTGCTCTTATACTGTTGGCGCCACGGATCCCGGTCCCTACTGGAGGCGTATGTAAGCCTGCCGGCGACGTCAGCGACATCGGCGTCGATGAGGACGAAATCCGCCCATGCGTGGTCGCCGGGAACATCACCATCGAATGCAAGATATACGCTTGCAGGATCGTAGTCCCATCCGCAGTCAGGCTAGGGTCAGGACCCATTAATTTGTTGAATTGATCTCTGTTGGGTGATTCAAGGTGGCAGGAGGTGCCGCCTTGAGTGATTTGCTGATGTTGACGCCGGAGCAGATGCGCCGGATCGAGCCCTATTTTCCTTTGTCGCATGGTGTGCCGCGTGTAGATGACCGCCGGGTGCTGAGCGGCATCCTGTTCGTGATCCGCAATGGTCTTCGCTGGCGAGATGTCCCTTCCGACTACGGTCCGCACAAGACCATCTACAACCGCTTCATCCGCTGGAGTCGGCTGGGTGTGTTCAACCGCATCCTGGCGGAACTGGCCGCGCAGGGCGGCGAAACGGACAATCTGATGATTGATGCCACCCATCTCAAAGCGCATCGCACTGCCGCCAGCCTCCTTAAAAAGGGGCTCTATCCCGATGTATCGGACGCAGCCGAGGCGGACTGACCACCAAGCTGCAAGTGGTCTGTGACGGCAAGGGACGTCCGCGGCTGCTGCATCTGAGCGAAGGGCAGGCCAATGATCACAAGACTGCTGCGGCAGTGATCGAGGATTTGCCCGCCGCCAAATCCCTGCTCGCCGATCGGGCCTACAGTTCAACGGCCTTCCGCCAGGCGCTCGTCGAGCGCGGTATCACGCCATGCATCCCACCCCATGCCAAGCATCGTGTTCAGCACAGCTACGATCCTGTCCTATACCGACAACGCCACAGGATCGAGAACATGTTCGCACGCCTCAAAGACTGGCGACGCATCCACACCAGATACGACCGATGTGCTCACACCTTCCTGTCGGCGATCGCCTTCGCTGCAGCCTTCATCTTCTGGATCAATGAGTCCTGACCCTAGCTGGGATGTTCTTTCTTCCTCTGCACCAGATGTCGACCTTGCGTTCCTCCTGCGCGCGGGCAACCTCGAAGGCTTCGTTCAGTTTTTCTTCCGCGACAGCCATGGCGGTTATGACGTTCAGGCCAAGGGCCCACAGGCGATCTCGTCCACATTCGTCACGCAATCTCCTCTGTCAGTAGGCATCCGTCCGCGTTATTTGACGCGCAACGGAACGCCTGTATGTCCAACTTCCTCAGGTCTGGCACACAGGCATCGCGGACCGATTTCCGGTTCTTGTCACCCCACTCGTGAGGTAGAGCCGCCTTTGCATAATGTTCCCTCACCATGTAGTTCGTGGAAAATTGGACGCGACTCAAGTCCTTTCGGCTCAGTAGGTTCGTCAGATATCCCGGCAGTGCGATATCGGTCGTGTTTGAATTGAGACCATTCGCTATGCAACTGACACGTCTTGAGCTCTATAAAAGGGTCTGCGACAGGCCGCTTAGTAAAATCGCCCCGGAACTCGGAATTTCCGGCACGGCGCTGGCCGCCATCTGCAAACGATATCAGGTACCGTACCCCGGATCGGGGTACTGGACCCGCATGTCTCTCGGACTCCCGGCGGAGCTACCAGCGCTGCCAGAGCCATCTGATGAGACCATTGAGATCACGCCGTCGGCCCCGAAACCAAGACCAAAAAGAACGCCGCAAGAAGGCTCCGCGCGAAAGACCAGGCGCGCAGCGAAACCCAATCGTCCGGCCCATCATCCGCTATTGTTCGGTGTCGAAGAACATTTGCGAAAAACGCGGGATGTGAAAGACAGTGAGTTCCTGAGACCTTACAAGCGGATCCTACCAGATCTGATTTCATCAGAAACTGCGCTGCTGCGCGCCCTCTCGATCGCCAATGACCTCTATCTCGCGCTGGACAAACATGGATACCACGTACAGATCGCTCAGGTCGCCGATGGCCTTCATCGCACCCACGTCAAGGAACAGGAGGTGGAGCGAAAGGATCGCAAATACGGGCGCTATCACTCAGGAAGCATCTGGGCTCCAGATCGACCGACTGTCTTCTACATCGATACAGTGCCAATAGGGCTCGCCGTCACCGAGATGACGGAAAGAGTGACGATGCGTTACCTCAATGGTGATTATCATCGCGAGGACAGCAGATTCATACGGTCAGCCAAGTCTTGGCAACTGACGCACTCGTGGACAACAGAGCAGGACATGCCCTGCGGGCGTTTTCGGGTGGTTGCCTATTCCCCGAAAAAGGGCGTCGATTGGTCTGTCAGTTGGCAGGAGACCGAGCAGGAGGCGCTTGGCACGCTGATCCCAAAAATCGTCGAGACCTTGAAAGCGACCAAGGACAATCTGCAGCGCCTTATGGGCGCCGAGGATGTGGCTGAGGCGAAAAGGAAAAAAGAGCGAGAGGAATGGTGGGAGCGCTATGAAAGACAGGAGGATGCCCGCAAGACAGCTCAAGCTCTTGCTGATAGCCGGCAGCAGCTCTGCGGAAATTATCGAGAGGTGGGGAAAGGCTCTGACGGTAGAGCGCTTTTTCACGGATGCGGAAGAGCGCCTGAAATGCACGAAGGACGAGCGTCGGCAGCGCCTGGAGGAGCGACTGAGGCTCGCGAGGGCAATGATGGAAAGCTTGGATCCGCTGGATTTCATAGAAAGCTGGGTAGCCCCGGAGGAGAGGCATCGTTCAAAGTTCATCTAGACAGTTTCGGTTGCCGGCATCGCGGCGCGCGATGCGTCTTTTGTTATCGAAGACGTACGCTTTCAGGTGGGTCGAAAGCGACCATTTCAAAGACAAACTTCGTGCGACGGGCTACAGTTGACCTTGGCAACGATTCATTCGGGTAAGGCAGATCGCAATGCGGGACTCAGCGCTTGGCAAACTCAGAAATGGCGACGACACTCGCTGGACCAACATCGCCGCCGCCGAATTGAGCTCCGCTGGGAAGCTGCAAGAGTTGGCTAACATGGTCGGAGATTTGCTTCCGACTGACGAAGGCAGTTTCGTCGTGTTCGGGTCGATGGCCCGACGGGAGTTCACAGTCGACAGCGATCTCGACTGGACAATCCTTGTCGATGGGCGCGCAGACTCCCTGCACCTTCAGTTGGTTCACCAACTGCGGAAAAGGCTGGATGAGGCTAAGTTCAAAGTGCCTGGCCCCACAGAAGTCTTTGGGGGCCTGGTCTTCAGCCACGATCTGGTTCACGCGGTCGGCGGGGACGAGGATACAAACAAGAACATGACACGACGGCTCCTCCTCCTGCTGGAGTCGGCCGCAGTGGACACCCCGGGTAGCCACGAAGTGCGCAGCCGGATCGTAAACGCCATCTTGAGCCGCTACGTCGAGGAAGACGCCAGCTTCATCGGGTCTAATACGCGTGCCGACAGGATACCTCGTTTCCTACTAAACGATGTTGTGCGGTTCTGGCGCACTATGGCAGTCGATTACGCCAACAAATATCGTGCCAGGGCTGGTGATAAATGGGCCCTCCGGAACATCAAGCTCCGCATGTCGCGCAAGCTTCTGTTCGTGTCCGGTTTCTTCATGTGCATCTCTTGGGCACTCAGGGGGCAAGTGGGTGAGGATGAATCCTTCGTCACGCAGAACCTAGTTGATCACTTGAAGGATTGGACGGAAAAGACGCCACTTGAGTCTTTGGCGACGGTGGTCTCTCGATATGCGCCGTCTCTCGCTCCCGACATATTCGACAACTACGATGCCTTTCTCGCCCTGCTCAACAACGATGAGAAGCGAAAGGGGCTCGAAAAATTATCTCCGGACGAGGCCTATGAAGATGCTGTATTCCTTGAAGCGCGAAACGTGGCCCTCAAATTTGACGCAGCTCTGACCAAACTCATGTTCGATACCGATGATAGCGTTACGCAGTTGGTTAAAAAGTATGGAGTGTTCTGATGGCTGTAATCGGGTTTTCGACTGGCGCGATCGCGTTGAATGATTTCGCGACCGCTTTGCAGCTGCTGGCTCCTACGCGGGCTAAGGCAGTGGAATTGTCGGCATTGCGCGCAGCCGAACTACCAGCGCTCTTGGCGGCGCTTCCAGTCCGCCTCGTAGAGCTGCGACACCGCTACGAGTACATTAGTTTTCATGCGCCGACGAACTTCGAACAAGAAGACGACCTGGTCGTTCAGCTGAAGATCATTGCGGACATGGGGCTGAACATCGTCGTGCATCCCGATACGATCCACGACTTCTCTGCTTGGAGGTCGCTTGGCGCGCGCCTTTGTATCGAAAACATGGACTCGCGCAAACCAACGGGCCGCACGGCCGACGAACTTCAGCACTACTTCGACCAACTACCAGAAGCGAGATTATGCTTCGACGTCGCACATGCTCGACAGGTCGACTCCTCCATGACGGAGGCGGTTCGTATTCTGCAGCGCTTCGACGACCGCCTGGCTCAGGTGCATATCAGTGAGGTCAACAGCAAGGGACGTCACTTTGCGATGTCGTTCGCCGCCAAGCGCGCTTACGAACCCTTTGCCGCTCGGCTGTCGCGGGTACCAGTGATCATTGAGTCAATGGTCGAGCCGGACGAGATTATGCACGAAATTTCTGAAACGGAGAAGGTGTTGAACTTCGAGCGTCGTCTAGCTGTACATGGCTCCATGACGGCGGGGCGCATGGTCGGCTCCGTTCATCGCCCAGAATAGATTGGGTTAGCTATCTGCGCGTTTTAGCCTTTAGTGGCATGGGCGGTTGCCGTTGCCGTGAAGGTGCGCGAGCAATCGACCGCGGGTTGAACCGCGCTGATCGCCAACATCGCCCCTGCTTCAGCAACCCATTCAGGTGCTTGAACGCGGCCTCGAATCGGTCCTTTGTGTCGCCGGACATCATAACCTCCCTGCTTTAGAATGGTCGTCGAGACCACAATCACGTCAGGGAGCTTGCCTCTCCATCAGAGCAAGCCCGATTATGAATGCTTTCAGGTCCGGCAAAGGTCATCATTACGACCAAGATGCGGCGCGTTGCTGTCCGGCTGCTACTTGACGAGAAGCGGGCCGGGAGCCGACCGACCGCTGTGGGGAGGCATTTGGTTGAAGCGGACGTTTCGCAGAGGCCCCTATCCCCCGACGTGTCCGCCCATTGCGTCACCTCGACGCGAACCTCGGAAACCGGCCACCGGAACGCGATCGGACCAACCGGAACCGCCATAGAGATTGTCGCGACGCTAGATGCCGCGGTATTGCTCGGCCACAACCGATCGCAGGTGGTTGGCCATGCTTCCTGTCGCCTATGCCTGGTGGGCGGTGGACTGGGGGCTTGTGGGGCCTGAACGATGGTGCTTACGTCGCGATGACGGTGGGAGAGACACATGCCGAAGAAATACACGCACACTGCGGCCTTTGCGCATTTCGGTACAGCTCCGGTTAACGTGCAGTGGAGTTGGTCGGCTCGAAATGAGGGGACCAAGACCGTTGCCGTTACCCTTTGGCAGGATGAGTTCAAAAAATCGCCAGGCGGTCGCCTTGTTTATGAGCGCGGACCTATTTGGGCTGACAGCAAAACCAGTCGTGGCCACTACGAGTTGATGGAAAACCTCAGGTGGGCGCTCGATCACTGCGACGGGTGGGTAAAGGTGATCATCGCTGTCGCGAAGGACAAGAATGCCAAACCGAGATCAATTAAGGAATGCGCGCCGACAAAGATGCAGGTGAAGGTCATGCAACTAGACGAAGGCAGTGGCGAGTTCTCACTGGAAGCTTTCGGCCTCTAGCAGCATGCCATGACTGGTTACTCTCAGGGGTGAGCGGTGCAACCGTTAAGCGACGAGGCTGTTTGCTATAAATGATTCAGGCGGGCTCTGGCTCATCTCCGAGATCGAGCAGCAGGTCGTGGACACTTTGAATTTCAGGCGTCAAGTCGTCCAGTGAGAGCAGGTCAGAGCGTTCGAGACGTATTATTCGAGGATCACGGACCCTCGGCAATCGCTCCCGACGACTGGTGGGAGTTTCAAAGTCGCAGCTTAAATCAGCAAATTCGATAACAGCGCCCTCACGGTCACCGGTCGCATAGGCGTGATGGATGAGCGATAGTAGAATTGTTATTGTGCGATCTTCGAACCGAGTTCTTCTAGGCGAAGGGAACTGAAATATGAGCTCGCCATCTCTGACAAGTTCGCACTCCAAACCAATGGCCGCTGTTCTTTTCAGCCCCAAAGGCAGATTCTTTGCAGGATGGTCATAAGCCGCATATCCTTTTGAGCGGACCATATCGAAGAGGTGCAAAGCAGCATCGATATTGATCGCCTCGTCTACGCCCTTACAGGCCGTCTTTATATGACGCTCCAGATCGGATCGTCCGACAGGTGGGGAAGGGTCCAAGCCTCTTCTAACACCATAGATCGTGGGTATAGCCGCACGAAAATACCTGTAGCTGGGAAACTTTCCGCCCTTCACTGCACGACGAAGGTATTCTCTCAGCCAATCTTTCCGAGCGCTCGGGGGCACTGTCACCGCTTGCGCAAGGTCGATAAACTGTATTCGATTGAGAAGGCCGATGGCCTTACGCTTCATCTGTCCCAATGAAAGCCCCTACGCGGTCTGCAAACCTTCAAAAAACGACTTAATGAGGTCATCCTTGATTCGCATACCGACGTTAACACGGGTTTTCGCTGATTCGACAGTTCGAGACCATGGTGTTCCAGGCCTATGCGTAAGGTCTACCAGAGCAAAGCTTGGGATTTCGAGGTAATTGTAGAGGTGCCGTTCGATCGTCGAAACCGCGGCATTGTCAGTTAGTCTCGGGAAGGCCGTTGATGTCCGCGCCACCGGATCGAATTTTTGTGCTATTTCGTCAATGGGGTGATCTCCAAACCTCTTATACTCGTCGTACACGATCCGCTGAACTGGTCCGAAATCCCATGCCTCAAACTCTGTTTTGATTAAGGGTTTCCCGTGTTCGACGAGATGGTGCCCGTGCAAAAAATACAGTATTTTCTGCACGTCAATCTGTGTCAGTTGGAGATTCTCTTCCCATGCTCGAATGAGAACCTCATTCGCGATAATTCGGGCATCAAACATATTTCTCGTCCATTTGCAGCTTACCTATAATGGTGAATAGCGAGTTAAGGTGGATTTAACATTTCTAGGCCGGCATTCCTAGTTTCGCCCCTTCGGCTAGAAACTTCGCTGACGTCAAGGCGGCGCTGCCGGCCGGCGACTACGCGGTCGTCTCGGAGAAGTCGGACAACAGCTCGAAGGAGGGCACGGTGACGGTCAAGGCCGGCGAGCGAGCCGAACTGACGATCCAGTAGGGACGCAATTCGACGCCAGTGTGGATTGCTCGCGACGGAAACGCGCACGGCCTTGAAGGCGAGGTATCGAGGCGATCGACTCCGCGCCTGACAACCCGCCGCGACAGCGCAACAGGTCAAAGTTGTTCGGATCAGCCGCCGTCTTCGGCGTCGGGATCGGGCACTAAGATCGGCCACGGCTTGCCGGACGCCAGATCAGGATGGCGCGGCTCGTCTTCGGGTGCACCGTTTTCATCGCGAATGCGTTCGATTTCACGGAGCACGCGCGCGGCGGAATCATGAGGCCCGCCATCCGTCGTCATCGCCAAGAGCTTCCGCCGTAGCTCAGTTGCTGCAATAGGACGCACATCGAATGCGCCGCGCCAGTGTTCAGAGGGAACGTGCTTGGTGAGAGCTCCCTGAAGGGTTTGCCATGAGATGAACGGGCGTTGAAACCTGTTTTCCAGCTCCACGAGCAACAGCAAACCGTCAGGGTCATTACCCTCAGCCACGGCGTTCGCTAGCAGCGCGGCCTTTGGCGAATTGCCGTCTTTCAAAAGGCCGTATGCGTAGTCGCGCAGTTCTGAATGGGTCCTCAGCAACCCAGCGATTTCCTGCGACGTGTC
This sequence comes from Mesorhizobium sp. M0664, assembly GCF_040320565.1. Lineage (NCBI taxonomy): Bacteria > Pseudomonadati > Pseudomonadota > Alphaproteobacteria > Hyphomicrobiales > Phyllobacteriaceae > Mesorhizobium > Mesorhizobium sp. M0664. The sequence continues at coordinate 20,776 of NZ_JAMYPW010000005.1, read as the reverse complement.
CCGGCTATCGCGCCGGCCGATTTTGCCCTCAATGATCAGATCGAGATAGCGGCGCGCCGATGTGGTCGTGCCTCTACGCCTCACAGCATCACGCCATGCGTGATTAGTGTAGAAGGCGCCATCATTCTCAGCGAGCTTGAAAAGTGCTCCCTCGATCTGCGGCGTCTGCACCCACTCGGTGGCGCGGATCATCTCTTCGATGAAGGGCGGCTCGCGCTGCCGGGGCGGCAATGCCACAATCGTGCCAGCCAGCTGCGCTGGAAGGTCGGTAAATGGCAGCAGAAGGAGCCACGCCTTCAACTGCCAACCTTCATCCAGAATCCAAGTGTGCTTCTTGGCATCTTCCAAGACGTCAGCGATTCCGTCTTGCACGACGCCGAAAGGTATCGTTTCGCCAGAGAGGGTCAAATTCAGCACCAGCTTCGCACGCGCCGCTTGCGGCGCGATCGACAAGAGCGCGTTTATCGTGTCAGCACGCTCGCCGTGCGGCAGGCGCACGGCCTGAATCGCCAGCGTAACCGCGTGCTTGTTCTGCGCCTCGGTTGCACCCTTGGCGATTAGCGGCGCAATCACCTCGAATATGGCCTCGGCTTCGTTGCAGGTCAGCGTGGTGTAACGGGCGCGCAACGTGCGCATTTCTTCCACGCGGGAAAAGTCCACGCTTCCACCGCCATCGTCCTTGGGTTCGTTCGCGAGAATCCATTGCACCTTGAGCACGAGCGCGGCGGTCTCGCCGAAATGCTCGTCGGGCAAATAGCTGACCATTAGCGCCGTCGTCTCTGGCGCGTTGATCGCCGTGAACGCTTGCTGATACCTGTTCACATAGCTCATGCGCGCTTGGTTCGTCGCCTTGCCTTGCCAGCGTTCGGCTTCAGCCTGCTCGCGGAAGTCGCGGTAGCGGCGCAGTTCGTCGTCGAGCAGCCGCTTGAGCATCGGGAGCAGCGCGACTGATGGGAAATGGCCGATGAGGTCGGCCATCGTGGACAGTTGGCCCCGAGTGGTGTTATCGCCGCTCGCGATCAGCCGCTCGCCCCATTGCTCAACCAACTGCACCACAGCTGCCTCCGCTTCCGTCGGAAACGGGCGCCCTCTCTCGCCTTCCTCATCACGGCGGCACAGCAGTACGGCAAGTTCACGGATTTCTTCATTGCTGGTTGTCGCTGCGCGCTCCTGGACGGCGGCGATAAGGCTCGCGCCGGGCGCGTGCGAGATGCGATCCCGAAGGCCGGAGTGACGGTCGCTCAAGCCTTTCTCGTATTTGCCAAGCTGCCTGATCTCAGCGAGCACGGAGAGATTGGAGTCGATCAGTTTACCGACGTTGACAGGACCGAGGACGGACGCGGCGCCCTCGGCGCGGCGATCAATACGCTCTTGTGAGGATAGCACCATATCAACAAGGGCGTCGTCTTCGACCACGATCCCGGACGCGGCCAAGATGTCGTCCGCGCCGTAGAAAAGCTCGCGCCCCTCGCGCAGGCGCTTGAGCAATCCCAACGCGACAGCTTGCTCATATTGCTCGCGGGCCTCGTAGATCAGCCCGACATCGGCCTCTCGCTTGCGTTCAATTTCGATGGTCGCGACGAGCGCGGTCAGCTCCGCGCTATGGTCTTTGCCATCGCGCGCGTACACGATCGAGTGCAACCGCTCATAATTGGAAACTTCATTTTGGGCACGCGCACGCGCCGCCGCGAGCCGGTCCTGTACAGCCTTGTCGTCAATCTCTCCGAGATGGCCCCTTCGGTAAACGAGGTCGAAGGTGTCGTCTCCGGCCGTGCTCAACACTTCCGCAACATGGCGATCCGCGCGACGGAAGGACATTCCGCTGATGGCTTCGGCTTTCAGTTCGGCGTCAGGATCGCTCTTCGCGATTTGTGCCGCAAGTTCGAGCCCGTCCATCCCGCTTCTATAGGCGATCTCGGAAACAACCGTTGTCCGAATCTTCAGAGGCAGGGCGAGGATGTCTTTCATCGCATTCGGTCCGAGCACCGAAGGGCGGAACCGGCGCGCTCCGCGTAAGGCTGAAAGGACTTTCTGGTCGTTTTCGTTCGAGATTAGCGGCCACACCAGATCGCGAAATTCGGAGCGGCCCGACGTGACCATGAATCGCACGGCACGATCGATTTTTCCAGGGGTGTGCCACCGCCGCACCCATTTCTGAATTTCCTCGGAAATCTGCGCCCACACTGCGTCGGTCGAGCGGAAAATCATATCCGCTGCCAAGATCGGATCGACGTCGAAGGCGGCGAGGATCGCGACGCCGCATGCCTTCTGCTGTTGCTCGTCGCCGCGCGCCATGCGCTCCACGGCGAAAAGGATCGATTCTTCCCACGGCGTCGAGTTCAGAGTGTGGGCTTTCAGGTTTTGAAGCGCTTTCGCATCGACCACGCTTTCCAGCATCGCGCGCTCGACATCCCTTGACGCGTACCATTCCTGAAACTGCTGGTGCTGGAAGCGATAGCGAACAGGTTCGCCCGTCCGCACCAGTAAATGGTGGCTCACAAGCGCATCAAGCACGTCGCTCGGCTGCGGCTTGATCGTGAGCTGACCGTCGGCGACCAAAAACTCATCCGTCTGCGAAATCGAACGTCGTGCGTTGGTGTCCGTGATCGATGTGTTGGCAGCGCGCGTCGCGGTGACAGCCAAGTCGCTCAAAAACACGCCTTGGAGGCCATGCGTAACTGCCTTCAGCGGCTCCGTATGCTGGGCTTGCCGCTCATGGGCCTCAATGAAGCGGCGCAGTACTTCTTCCTTGGTTCTCGGGAACGGCTGCCCGTCCGGTAGCGAGAGCAGCGCTGTCAGGTAGAGCGGCGTAGTAATGAGTTCGCGCACGCCAGGGGTTCGCCACGCCTCATCGACAAGACGAACGCCGTGGTCGCCCTTGATCTCGCGCGCAATGTCCACCTGCTGCTGTTCGCTGAGTTCAAGGACAGTCAGCAGTTGGCCGTCAAACGGCACGTCAGAGATTTCGGGACGAGTTGTGGCGACGAAGGTCGCTGCAGGCAATTCCGCGCGAAGACTCTGTATTTCGGTGCGAGCTCTGCGACGCGCCTCATTCCCAAGCTCATTCCAGCTATCGAACATGAATACGACGCCCGGCTGCTCGGCAACGGTGCGAAGGTCGGTCTCCGTGAACCCGCTAAACGCGGGCCTACGCAGGATCGCCTCAATGAGTGTAAGAGTTCCGGTCGACCAGTCCGAAAGGGAGACCACAAGGGGCGTGCCGCTCTCGGCGCTGACAGAGGCTTCCGCCAACTGAAACAGCGCCGATGTCTTACCTGTGCCCGGAGCCGCAACGATAACCAGATCGTCCATAGCGCCCAGCGTTTGACCGAGTGCGCTCGCAAGAACAGGCTCCGGTTGGCCTTTCACTTCGAGCATTAGGCTGACGTTCGTCGGCGGCCATTTGTGCGAGCGCTTGAAAATTTCAAGGTCGGCCGTCGCCGCCTTCTGCAGACGCGAACCAATTTCTCCAACGGTCGGCAGCATGGTGGGGCGGAAGGGGACTTTGTGGACAATGCTACGCCACATGTCCTCAGCGTGCTTGCGCTTCCAGCCGTGCAAAAGAGTCTCAGAGAATTCGGGATCATCCGAATCGATGGCTTTGGCGCAGTCCTGGCAGAGCCAAATGCCGTTCTCATGCGATTTCCGCTGTTCGGTCGTCATGTCATCGCGATAGCGACGCGCGCCGGTTCCGGACGCGGCGGCGCAGATATGAGCGGCGACCCCAATGTCCACGTCTTTCGCGCCATCACTCGTCGGCGCTGACGTTAAGTGCCTGCAACTAGGATTGCTGCAATGATACCGCGCTTGCCTCGCAAGCCGGCTCCTTGTCGCGTGAGAGAAGTCGTCTCTGTTGCCGTTCTTCGCCATCTGTCACGCTGCACTTGGATTTCTCCGACCCGGAATCCATAACAGATTGCACGAAGACCTCTAACGGCCACTTGCCGCGCTTCACTCTTGAGTGCGCGCTTTATTCGACGTTGAGGCGCATGCAACATCCGGAAGCCACCGGCCCGCTTTGCCTGGACGAACGACCGCTTCTGCAATTCCGCGCAAGCTCAGTGAGCGGCCGACATGCGGCGCAAAGCTGCCATTCAATCACGGCACCATCAGCAAAGCGATCACCGTATCCATCTGGCGAGAACCGCGGCCGCACTGCTCCGGTCATCCTTGGGGGTCGTGCCAGGAGACATCTAGCCGATCATCGCCTGCGGTGCGAAAGTCGGCTCTTCTGATGATGGTTCAGACAGCCGATGAGGACAGACCAAAGCGCCTGCCTCCTTGTGTCGGAAATAACCGATAACGTGAATCCGTTATAACGCTAAAAAAATGGGCACCGGTCGGTCCCGCAGCAACAAAATCATTCTTTAAGGCAGTGTAGCCAGTGGAGTTTACGTCTCTTTGGCATCATTCGATTCATCTTTCCCGAGTGTTATCGGGTTAAACCGACGCATATATACTGGCCGTTGACTTTGTCGGTTATTTCCGATTGAGATGCTATTTGTGCCTGGCTCATCCAGGACAGCATAATGCGATCCGTTGGATAAAACCGACTTTGGTAAGGAGGCTGAGATGGTGGCGCATATGCTGCTCGTGTTGGTAGGAGGTTGTTTGTTCCTATTGATCCTGCCTCACATCTGTGACGCAGCAACAGATCTGCTCAATGGTGACGGCGGCCACGCACGCCGATGGGCTGCATTCCACGACGACGGCAGGGCCAGGGGGCTGAGTTACAAACAGCGAGACGACGAGCTGCTGCTGCGTGAGTGTCTTGCCAGCCTTCGCCGAACTGCCAGCGACGGAGTCTCGGCTAATCCCGCCGAATGGTATCACAGCCTGCAGGTAGCAAGGCGCCGAGTGTCTGACGACCTTGCGTCTATGCGCCCTGATCTAGCAGTCCGGTTTGCGCAGGCGGCTGGCGAGCTCAGTTATGGGGACTTGTTATATCCAGCGGAGGCAAGAGCTGTGGATCGACTGGTCGCTGCCGCAGCCAATTCTACCCAGCCCACGCAAGACCAGATTGCCGCGCTCAGGATCGTGCGAGCAGGCTAATAGGACGCCATCTCTGGAGGAAAGAACCGGCCGTCCAAACCGGACATCATCAGAAGGAAAGAACCGTCGCACACGCGAGCATGGCGCGCTCCCGTCATCATTGCAATCTTGATGGTTGGTGGCACGGCGGTAGGGGGTTTTTTCGGAATCCTTCTAGGTGGATTTTTATTCATGGTTGTATGCATCTGGTTGACTATAGGACCAGGCGAGCTCCTTTTGTACGTTGGCGCCGTGGTCGCCGTCTCTATCGTGCTCCTTTTTGCCGTTGCCGCGATCGTTGATTGGCGCACGCGTTCGAAGCTGCCCCCTTACCAGATAGTGCCCGAGACTTGGGGCGTGAGCATGCCAGCACCTTGGCGCGAAGGGGAGGACCACAAGCATCAGCTGCGCCGCGGCGATCCTCTGCGCATGCGGCACGGGCTACGCATTAATCGGATCGACGAGGACCGTCGCTGATTTCAGCTCTGGGCCCGCGGGGAATAACCGGCTTCTGAGGCACATCCCTGAGGCTTAGCCAGTCCGCCTACAAGCTCCTCTATAATGACGCCGGTTTTCCGCCCATCGATTATATCCTTCTCTGTTCAGTGGCCCCAACCGTCGTCTTTTAGGGACTCGGGAGGATCAACTGGGATCATGGTATCCTCCGGTTTCATATGCTGCCAATTAGGATGCGTATCGCGCCATTTGGCCACACGCGGTAGATCGTGTTTGTTCCGCTCCAGATAGACTGTGACGATCGGCTCGATGAATTCAGCATAGCGCTCTCTATAAGGTTCGGGCCTGCGGGCTCGAGGATTGTCACGACCCCATCGGTCGATGATGGCGTCGAACCTACGCCGGATCGTCATCCGGGCTGATAAGGCAAGCTCCTCCAAGGTTCCAGCAACACTAATGGCCATCGACCTGCGGCTTTGGTCAAAATCGGGATTGGTGCTGATGTCAGCCTTGATCTCGGCGAATATCTCCGCGGCACCTGGAGGGACTGTCTTCCGTTCTTCTTCGATCCGACCGCGGTAATCGGCATGCTCTTGACTCGCACGGGCGCGGCGGATTTCCACTGCCTTGCAGAGCGGCTCCCATTTCGGCGAATCCTTTTCAATGCCCAGCTCTTTTGCGAGACCACTGCGAAGGATGTTGAATGCATGCTTCTCTGTTTTTCCAGATTCCATTAGTTCGTCGATTGCGCCTTCCGTGATCGGGCTATCCTCTATTTGTAGAATCTCATTCTCAGAGAGAGCGGGCATGGGTCCTTGTTGTTTTCTTTCAAATGGTCTCCTTTCCAAGGTCTCTTTTCCAAGGTTAGGAGCGCCAACGTCTGTCGGAGCGTTGACTGTTTTTGTCGGAGCGTGGCCCGCATTTGTCGCAGCATGGACCGCATTTGTGGGAGCGTCAGCCTCAACTAGACCCGGAGGAAGGCACAAAGCGATACGGCGCCCGACTACACGAAAGACAGGTCCGAACTTCACAACCACGGCATCGATAGTGCAGAAGCCGGCATCACGCAAATCGGCGAAACATCTCTGGATCGTGCGCTCGCTGCACCCGTAGTGGCTCGCTAACCACTCGTCGGTACGGTGCATGGAAAGCGTCTTCACCATGAACTGATCATCAATGATGCAGGCGGCCTTCAATGCGCGGCCTACCAACGCGCGCTTCGTTCTGGAGAACCAGCGAGCTTTGAGTGCAGTCCTTGACTTTCGATCCTCATCCGCAAACGCAATCGGAACACCGATGATGGCGAGGACTTCCTTTTCCGCGCCTGCGAACTTATCTTTTATCAGTTGTGATTTGTTTTCTGGTGCCCGGCGCCCTGTGTCGGGCATCTCTTTTTTCGGTCGGGCAGCTTTCATAGCCGCGGCCATTTTCGGTCCTTTCGAATTCGATTGATCTCTTTGCGCAGCGTCGCTTCAACCGCGATCTCAGCGCCTTTCAATTCCTCGCCGGCGATGTCATGGAGCCGACGGACCCATTTGCGATAGTCGCGCATGAAGAACCTCACTGCCGCCTCAACATCCCGGACGTTGGGCAGCGCGGCATAGACAGTCGCCTGGTCGCGAACGGCGGCTAGATCGAAACTGTCGCGTCGACCGATGTTGATAACTGGCGCCGGAACGGTACGAGCCGCCGCCGCATTGCTCGCGCGAAGGCACGGCAGGCGAAAGACTTCAGCCATCAGCAGGCTCCGCCGGTGGCGATGTATTCCAGGAACGACCGCCGCGCCCAATGGGAGATTACCTGTCGCACTTCGGGCCGTTTACCCGCCGGGTGCTCGAGCGCGGCTTCGCGGGCGCAGAATTCGATGATGCGCTCTGTCGCCCGGAAACGGTCACTTGACCACGGCGGCGCTGCTAAATCCTCGTGCCAGCAGTAGCCTAAGGCGATGCCCAACTTTGCCGGTATCGGAACACGTTTTCGCCGAGCCATCAGGTCCCCTGCCTTGCCGGACCGGCTCGTTCAGCAGACGCTTTTTCAAGGACGGCGATCAATTCGGAGACACGCCAGCGATTAGTTGCGGGACCGATTTTGAGCGGCTCGGGAAAGCGTCCCGAATTGATGCCGCGCCAGAGCGACGACCGATGGATCGGGGCGTTCTCGCCACCGATCAAGCGGCAGGCTCCCGCTTCGTCGACAAGATCTGTGGAGAAGGATTCATGCATATTGATGCCTCGCGTTTCCAGTTGACGCGAGAAGCATCAAATTTGATCGGCATTTCTCATAGCAAACGAACGCAAAAATTCTCGGTCAGTTCGTTTGTATCTTTGCCTTTTTAAGACGTCGAATGATGCCGACCATCCTTTCCCTATCGACAGATTGACCGGCCCTTTCCAATACCGGACCAGCTACAGCAGCAATGAAATTCATCATCGGACTGCCCGGTGCCGGAGATACCGAGCAATCACGCAGGCACTTGCCTTCCAATTCTGCCCATATCAGCGAAATTTCGTGAAGGAAATTGTCCCGATAATCCGTGTCACGTTTGCTCCGTTTTGATCCCTCTTCAAAAGATTCGACGCCCAACCGCTCGAGTTCCGAGCGCAACGCGCGTCTTGCGCACTCGCGAAGGAAATCGGATTCGGAAACTTGCCCCTGAAGCAACAGCCCAATCAAACGTTGGAGAGACCCGGCCTCAGAAGGATGTACTGGGAACGAACCATCTGGAGCCGGCGGTAGCTCGCCGATGTCCATGCTCTCATATACAGCCTGAGCTTTCTTTCGAAGTTCGATGCGGTTCACGGCTGTGAACTTGCGATCTGGTAGCTTCAGGGAAAACCGTATCATTCCGAGATAGCAGTTCGCCTCATATTGCAAAGGCGCAATATATCGGTCCACATTATCTCGTGACGGTCGCGACGTTGCAGCCGCCGCCGCACTGGCGATTTCTTCAATTTCCCCAGTTGAGTACTGAAAGTGGTCCCGATCGGATTTCCCCTGCCGAGATATGCCGGTCAAGCCGCCCTCCCCGCAATTGGCACTATCTCAGCGCCACCGTTGGTGATACCGGCGAGACGTTCTGCCCAACGGTTCAGAGCTTCGGTCTTTTCTTTCAGATAATCGTACCTGGCATAAACGCGGCTGGTGATCGTGCTTTTTGTTGCGCTCACGTGATTCAACACGTGTCCCACGACAAAGGGCGATATTCCCATTTCCTCCATATGGGTCGCGGCCGTGCGACGAAGGTCGTGTGCGGTCCAAGGCGCAACGCCGATGATAGACGTTACTGCGGCCTTTGTGACCTCCTCCCGCTTGATCGCCTTCGCTATCGCCGCACCGGTGACAGCGCCGCGAGCGCCTGGACCTGGAAACGCAAAGGTCGGAACCTCCCTATTCTTCCGCTTTGACAATGCATCGACTTCGGCGATTTGGTTTCGAATGATGGCGAGGGCCATCTCCGACAGCGGCACGAGGTGCTCGCGTTTGTTCTTCGAACGCGCGGCCGGAATCGTCCACAAGCCTTTTTCCAGATCGATTTCGGCGCGCGACATACCCGAAACTTCGCCCACTCGTTGGCCGGTCACAAGGCACAACCTTATGACGCGGCGCGTCGACTCTCGCATGTCAGCTTCCGCCAGGGCATACCACATTGTCTTGATTTCATCGGCATTAAGAACGCGGTCTCGCTCGACGGTCTCCGATGGTTTTTTCATGCCTTCCGTTAGGTTCTCGTCGAGATCGCCACGGGCGCGAGCCCAGCGGACCATGCTGCGCAGATCCTCGAAAACGCGATTGGCTTCGGTGTGCTTGCCTCGATCCTTGATCGCGTCGATGCTTTTGGTAATGTCACGTCGATGAAGGTCGGCAAGCCTGACGTCACCAATGCAACCCGGCGAAGCCTCTTCGAGCTTCTTGCCCTCCCCATCGCGGCCGGAAACATTCTTTCGCAACCGCCTAGCAATCTCTTCACCCGAGCGCTTCGTCGACGCGTGACGCTTGACGTAGTTCTCAACGAGATCAGTCACGGTCTGTGAGGCAGCCGCCGCTTTTTCCTCGGCGATGGGGTCCATCCCTTTCCCGACATCGCCGCGGCTGGCGCGTGCTTTCTCTCGCGCCGCCCCGAGCTTCAATTCCGGAAACGTTCCGAGCTTCATTCGCTGACGCTTGCCGTCGGATGGCCTGGTGTAGTGCAGATAAAAGGTGCGCGTTCCGCCCGAAGACGCGGTGACACAAAGACCCTTCACAATTGCGTCGAAATAGTCTGTCTGCCGACCTGTCCTCGGCTTGGCCGTCTGACAAAAACGATCTGTCAATTCGAGCTTTGGCAAGGCGTCCTCCGACCAACCGGCTTCGGTGATGTACGGAATGATGTACGCTAATACCCGCGCTGTGTCGATACGGTATGCGACAAGCTGAATGAGCTTGAAACCAAATTAAGTGGAGATATCAGCGCGTTGTCAGTCGCCTGGCGTCTTATGCCGACGCGTGAGGTATCGAGGGAAAACCTCTGTTAACCGGTTGGTCGCTGGTTCGAATCCGCCCGGGGAGCCACTTAATCCAGAAAAGTCTTGAAACCCAAGGATTGCAAGGGTTTCTGCTTCCCCAGAGATACACCGCGCGATACACTGCGGGGTACCCTGAGCATGAAGATTGACGTGAAGCATATACAGAAACGTGGCATTGCTGGCTGGCGTTATCGGCGCAAAATCCCGAAGGAAATGCGCGCCGCTGCGGGCAAGTTGGAAATCTTAATCCCTCTTGGGAGCACCGAACAGGAAGCCCTAAGGGCGTACCCAAAGGCGCATGCCCAGGCGGAGCAGCAGTTGCGCCTATGGTCGCGGCCCAAGAATGCAGTCCAAAGCCACGGCAGCTCCAGCACTCCCTCCCCGACCGAGTTTGAGCAGTTCAGGCAGAGCCGCGCTCGCCTCAAGGCGCTTAGCCTCGATCCTGAATGGAGCGGCGCAGAGGACGCCGAAGACCCCGAGGCGCTGGCTAGAGAGCTGATCGCGGAACACATCGCAAATAAATACCCGGTAGATGAGCGCGGCCACCCTGTCGGCATTGGGACTGAAGACCGAGCTCTTATTCACGCGCTGGTTCTCGGTGAGCGCCAGCAGCGACCGGACCCGACCCTTGAGGATGCCAAGCGGCTCTATCTCAAGGAGCGCGTCGGAGAAGACGAAACGAAGCGGATGGAGCTTGACAGGGTCTTCAAGCTCGTCAGAGACGCCTTGGGCAAGGACCGCAGACTAGGCAGCCTCAAGAGAGAGGACGCCAAGGAAGTCCGCGACCACATGCTCGATGGACGCAAAGCATCATCGGTGGATCGTTACCTGAACGTGGTCCGCGCCGTGATCAACCATGCCATCCGAGAGTTTGACCTAGCCGGCGTCATCAACCCATTCATGTATTTGGAAGCGGCGCCGAAGGACAAGGCCGAGCCCGATAAAGACAAGCGCCGTCCCTTCACTCAGGCCGAGGTCACCGCCATAACCGCCCGCATCGCGTACCATGCAAAGTCAGACCTTCAGCACATCTGGGCAATCCTAAATGGAACCGGGTGCCGCCTCGCTGAGGTCTCGGGCCTCCGTGCCGCGGATGTACACCTCGACCACATCATTCCCCACATCACTGTCGAATGGCACGACGACCGGCGCATTAAAAACAAGGTGTCCCGGCGCGACGTCCCGCTGTTAGGGGCCGCTCTGGAGGCGGCAAAGGAAGCCGTCAAAGCCGCCGGCAACGCAACGATGTTGTTCCCGGCTTATGGTCGGCCCCGGGGTCCGGCCTCAGCGTCTGCCGCCCTCGGGAAGCATGTGCGAGCCTGTGTGGTCGACCCGAAGGCCACCACTCACTCGCTTCGTCACCTTATGAAAGACCGCCTGCGCTTGGCCGACGTCATAAAGTCGGACCAAGACATTGTTCTGGGACACTCCTCGGGCAGCGTTGGGGAGGACTACGGGGGCGACGAGGTGCGACTTGAGGTGGCGAGACGTGCACTTGAGAAGGCGCTGGCCGAGGCAAAGTAGCGGACGATCTCACCCCCTGCCGCCCCCGGCACCACTCACTCATTGCGCCACCGCATAGAGGACTTGCTGGTCATTGCGGCGCTGGGGACAACTACGGGGGCGAAGAGGCTCGGCTTAAGGTGACGACTGAGGCCATGCTGAAGCCCCTTGACCTGCAGCCCAGCGCATCGCCAAACTGATCGAGAAGAATGGGCGACCAACTAGCTCTGCTGTAGGTGCGGCAACGCGCTGCAGCTGAGGTCTAACTATGCCATCGCTGCGACGGCAATTTGACCCGCGTCGACGTGCGCCTGCACTTCGGCGTCAATCTCCGCATAGAGGTCAATCTCCTTCCCCTCTGTAGTGATGGAAACCGCGAGGGAGTATCGAGCCTTCTCTGCGCCTCGCTTCTGCCCAAGGTGGGATTTCCACCATCCGCCAACTGGTGTGATTGCGATTTGATCATGGCTGGCTAGATCGACTGCATAGCCGCGCCACAGGTCGCAATGCAGCGAACCGGCTTGAACGGCCTTTGGTCCTAGCAGCCAACGACTTGGCTCGAGGGGGGTTTTATCGGCACCGATTAGCTTCTCCTTAGCACCATCGCCCGGCTCCTCCTCAGGGCGGCTAAGCCGCTCCCGGAACTCTTCGTGAGTCTCAAGCCGCTTTTTCAATTCGAACCGAAGCCCGTAGGACCGATAGGTCTCTGGCCGAGTTGCGGCTCGTCCTGACAGGTTCGGCTCTACGAAGTAAGAGAGCGTGACCTTCATCACAACGATAGCGTTCTCAAGCGCTTGCAACGCTTTACGTGGCCACGGCAACCCATAGAAATGCATCTCGTTGAACACCGCGCTGCCGGCGTTCCCAATCTTGAACGGCTGGATTTCCGCCTGAGCGAGCAGAGTGACGTCGTTCCGCGCTGAGGCGATAGCACGTCCAAGGTTGGGCACGCCGAACCCCACGTCTCGGAGAAGGAGTTGCACTGCCCCTTTGCTAATGCCCTTCCAATGGGAGCCACTTCCGATGAGCTTTCGCCGAATCGGGGTTGGCCACTCAGCCGATTGGACGACCAAGGCGCGGTATGTTTCGGGCCACAAGCCGGGCACCGCGGCCTTGAGTTGCCCAACGAAATTGCCGGCCATTGCGGTTGCGGCACTGGTAGCCCAGAAGGGCACCAAAGGTTCTTCGCCTACGTTGGAACCTGTTGCGAGAAGAGAAACCGCCGGATGCCAATCACAGTCATCGGCTTCGTTGACCATCATGTTCCCGGCTTCAAAGAGTACCTCAGGCTTGATCGGTGTGAGGTCTCCCACGAGGTTCTGAGAGCCGGTGCTAAACGGACTTTTGTCGTTTACCGCCGCAAGGGGTCTTAGATTCGCCAGCAGTTCGCCTTTCGTTGTGAATCCCCCGACTGTTAGCGCATTCCAACTCTGCGCTGGGTCTTCGATGGTGTGGTGTTCCTCGACTTGAAGCCGAGGTCCCCCGATTACGTTGCCGCCTGCCACCAACAAGAGGCGCTTCGAACGATCCTTGGCAGCAATGTCATTGTCGACTTCGACTGGCATCGAGCCCGCACTGATTTGATCTAGCGCTCCGCTCCATGATGAAGGGGCGTCGGGAGCGAATAGACCGGTGGACGATGCGATGCAGAAGCTTCGCGGTACATTCGGGCGCTCGAGTTCTGCAATAGCAATCGCGGATTGAGTTACGATTCCATAGGCCGACGGTCGGTTGGCTGGAAAGCCGTGTGGCGGCAGAAATTTTACCGACTCGACATTGTGGCTCAGGATTACTGGTTGATTGTCATTTAAACGCCAAACTAGGTCCCCATAGAGAACCATGCCGGCCATTGGCGTTCCGTGTCCCCCATGTGGGTGATGGTCATCCGTGCCCCATCGGTCGTCGATAGTCCAAGCTCCAACAACGCCGGGGGCGATGAGCGGATGGGCAGCAGCGACACCTGTGTCAATGACGCACACGGCGGGAGCATCGTCAGGGGGAGCTTGGATGCGGCCCAGAAGCTCGTCGACCCAATCGTGCTGCCCGAAGCCATCACCGCTCAGTTCTAGAAACGGCTCGATACTCCCCTCGGCCCTACGCACCTCCCAAACAGCACCGGGAATGCGCGCGACAAACGGCGCCAGAGTTGCGGCCGAACCGTGAACGAATACGACCTCGGAGTCAGGGAACTTCAGCCTTTCGTTATGAACCACAAGGCCAGCATTTTGAGCAGCGACAATTACGCTAATAGTGCGAGGGCCGGGCTTCGCCGTCGACGGCTCCCTTACCCACAACTCCCACCAGCCCGCCTCCGGCGCTTGGAAATCGACTTCGCCGCCAAAGAGCGTTCGTGGGTCGGCAGCCCGCACAACGTCGATCGGCTCGAACTTCGGTACATCAGGGCGTTTTTTGTTACCCAAGTTCTCCGCGCCATAGGCATTTATGCGACCAAGAAGAAAGTTGCGCGCATCGTCGGGGACAAAAAGGACAGCCCTTTCAGTCCTGTCCTCCCGACGTGTGGAGCGCAACACCACAATGTCTTGAGCTGGGTAGTCGAGCGCAGGTGTTTTGGATGGCCCACGGAGACCGCTAGCGGGAACCATCGTATCGAGTTCGACAATCGCACCCCGCCTCTGCCCGACGATGGCCAATCGTGTGTCCTCACCGGGAGCAGGAATAGGGCCAAGCGCGGCAGTAAGGTGCTGAATTAAGAATTGCGCGTGAGCGTGGTAGTCCTCGCGGCGTGGGTCGCGATTTTGAGGCCGATTGGGAAACTCGTATTGTGCAAGCACTCGGAAAGGGTCAACTCGTACGTGCGGCAACTCGTGCGCCGAGAAATTATCACCTTCTCCGGCCATTGAAACTGCTCCCCCAGAACCGCTAGCGATGTGCGTTTAGTCGCCCTTTAAATGCAACACGGTCAGCAAGTGCCGCACGAAGAGCGGACAATGAAAGAGTTCCGACGCCTCCCAGGATCGCATCCTTAACAACGGTATCAGCTGCACGGACCAATTCGCCTTGGCTGAGGCCCTCAGTTGCGCTTGCCACTTCCGTCCAAGCCTTCCCTGTCATTTTAAGCCGTCCAAGTCGGCGAGTCAGAATTGCCCGCGCCGCTAGTCTGTCGGGCACGTCATACTCGACGATCTCATCGAATCGCCTCGCCAGCGCCTTGTCGAGGATTTCCGGGTGATTGGTTGCGGCCACAACAAGGCTGTCTGTCGCATTCGGCTCCTCCATGAAGGTTAGAACCGAATTGAGCACTCGTCGAATTTCGCCGACGTCATTGGTATCGCCTCGACTGGAGCCCATAGCGTCAAATTCATCAAGCAAATACACCCCCCGCGTCTTTGCAACTTGGTCGAAGAGGAGCCGAAGCTTGCCGGCTGTTTCGCCGAAAAAGCGGCTGAAGAGTGAGTCGAGCCGAACCGTGAAAAGGGGGAGGCGCAGGTCGCCAGCAAGCGCGGAAGCCGTCATCGTTTTGCCAGTGCCAGGCGGGCCAACAAGTAAGAGATGGGTTGCAGGCACCTGTCCGTGGTTGCGCAACAGGGCGCGTTCCGACTGCTCCCTCACGACACGATCAAGCCTAGCCCGAACGCTGTCGGCCAGTACCATGCTATCGAGGCTCGCCTTCGGATAAGAGCTTTGAACAAGATCTTGGAGTTCTCCCCGAGGGCGCGCAAGGGGGATCACAGATTGCCCCTTAGGCGGGGTAGTTCCCCGCTCACGCATCCGTTGGACCAATCTCTTCAGCTTCTCTGCGTCGGCTGTGTTGCCACCCCGCGCTTCTTGAGCAGCCACCTGAAGGGCAATAGACATGAATTGATCTTCATCGCCAGCCACGTGTGAGCTGAGAAGTGCAATGAATTGCTTTGTCGACATCAGCGCTCCTCCGCAATCGATGTTCAAGGAAGACTGGCGGCACTCAGTGCATGTTCCGAGTCCCGACGCTATAGCAGAGTCCAAGTTTCCAAGCCATTTCGCTTCGGATCAAACGCGACGGTTCCCACCTCGCAAAGTTCCGCCTTCAGCCGATCTCACTTCTCATCGCTCCAGATAACCCGCCGCACCGTCCTGATCCCGGCAAGCCGCCTCACCTGGATGCCCTGCCGTTCCCTTGCAGACGGGTTTTCCGTCTCCGCATGCATGTACTCGTTCTTGCCGCACCGTTTGCAACTCATTTTGCTCCCGACCAACTCAGCCTCGATGTCCCCGAAGATTTCCTTGAGGTCACTCGGTAGGTACCATCGCTTGACGTTGCATAGCCCGCAGCGGACCAGCACGAGCTGCCCTGCGTCATGGGCGTTGCTGAGCTTCCATTCGCCTCCGCGCTTTCGTCTTCCACCAGTGTCAGGCATGACCCAAACTAGGAACACATTCCTCTCTCGGTCAATTCGCCATTGACAATTTCGTTCCCATTTTGTTCACTACTGGGGACGAGCCATTAGGAGACGCTCATGTGGGATGACATGGGTCCCTAGACAGCCGGCAGAGAGACTAATAGCCATGGGAGAACAAACCGAGAGATCGCAGGAACAGCAACTTGATCCTGCCGACTGGGAGCTTGTGACCGACGAAGCCATAGCTGCCCATGGTAGTGCCAGAGAAGCAGTCAAGGTGCTACTTATCGCCAACGCTGCCCTCGAGCGTGAGCTGGCCCTAGCGGCCCCTGCTCTGAGCCATGGGTTTAGCAGGGGATGGCACCGCCGAAGATGGTACGCCAGCGACACCGAATAAGTTCGCGCTACAGAAAGGCAGCCCGCATGCCGGACAGCATCCTTCCTCAGCAGAAGGCCCCCAAGCTTATCGTCGTCACCGCCTTCGACCGCGATGAGACCGGCGACCTTCAGCCCGTCTTCGGGCCACGAGCAGCAGACCGAAGAGCGGGCGATAAGGACCGCCAAAGCCCTGGCGACGAAACATGCCGGTGTCATTGCGTGGTCCCGTGATGCTAACCCGGCGCTGGGCGAATACGGTGAGCCAACGACGCTCTTCTTAGGGGCGACGTGCCCGACATGGAATGACGGGCCGCGGTACCCTTAGGCTCCCCTGACGTTCTCCTCGGGGTGTAGCCGAGGGGGGCACAGGGACACAGAAGACCCCCTACCTACTTCTTCTGGTCTTGAGGGTGGCACTGATCTCTTTGAGCTCTTCCAGTATCTCCCGCAGCAGGTCATTTGTCTTGACCGACGGGTCCTTTGGAATCTTCATTTCTGGCAGCATGTCAGGACGCCGGCCTGTATTTACCGTCTCTAACTGTACTCATGCACTCACCAAACGTCCTGAGGATCCATTCCCTGTTTGGCGACTTTGCATCGTTCGTAGGCCCCCCGCGCAACCAGTAGCCTTCCACGGCCCCAATGTGAGTCAGCAATTTGTAGGCGACTTCTTCAGGCGCCATGTCTTCCCCTCCCAGTGTTTGAAAACAATCAAAGGTAGTAATCAGACGCGGGACGTGGTGGCAAGCGGAATGCAGACCTAATCAGCGGAACCTAGCATCCCCTCCTCCTCGGCAGCGGCCAGGAATGCCTTACGAGCCTCCTCAGGTTCCATCTGGTCGGCAATGCAGGCGATGCAGACGCGCACCGCTTGGTTCCATTTGGGGCCACGCTTGGTCCACTTCATCAGCTCCTGGCCGGCTGCCTCGACGTTGTTCACGTTCCGGGTCAGACCAGCGCGCTCGGTCCTCACAGGGACCGGAGGGGAGAACCAATGGGTTGCCATGGGGGGAACTTAGAGCGGCACAGGCCTGCCGACCAACGTAGGTTATAGGGAACGATGTAGGCCCTCGCGGGTTTAGAACTCGCAGCGGTCGGTTCTTCTCTTGGATGTGCAGCCGCTGTGGGGGCTCTGCCGCCTTTCTCTCACAGGGCGGCGGGCCTCCTGGTTCGTGAGCGCCAGTTGCGATTGGGGGGGAGTAACTCCCCTCCTCTTTTGGCAGCAGCCAGGAATGCCTTACCAGCCACTTGAGGTGACACCTTATCGGCCAGTGCGGCCGTGCAGATACGTACCGCGAGGTCCCACCGATGTTCCCGGTTAGTCCACTTCATGAGTTCCTCGGCCGCACCCTCGACGTGGCTGATCGCGACGCGGACACCTGGGTGGTCGGTCCTGACGTAGACCGGAGGGGAGAACCAATGGCGAGACATAGAACTCCTAATCAGCAAAGAGCATACCCTCCTCCTTGGCTGCCTCCTCGAACGCGTCACGGGCCTGCTGGGGGGACACCTTGCCGCTCATCGCATCCATCAGGCGCGCTCCGCCTTTTGCCACTTAGGGCCACGCTTGGTCCACAAGACGAGTTCCTCGGCCGCAGCCTGGACGTGGTGGACCCGTAGCGGAAGCCGTCATGCTCCGTCCTGACGTACACTGGAGGTGCGAACCAAAGGATTACCATTTGCGGAATTTACAGAAGGAGTTACTCTGCGCCAGCTTCCGGTCGGGAGTATTGGGTTGAAATTTCCGGGCGTCAACCACCAGCCCTAATCAGAGGACCGTAACATCCCCTCCTCCTTGGCGGCAGCCAGAAACGCCTTGCGAGCCTCCTCAGGTTCCATCTCGTCGAATATCACGGCCATGCAAACGCGCACCGCGAGGTCCCAGCAAGGGCCGAGCTTAGTCCACTTCATCAGCTCCTCGCCGGCTGTCTCGGCGTTGTTGACGTTGCGGATGATCCCGGGCCGCTCGGTCTGGACGAGGACCGGAGGAGAGAACCAATGGAGTGCCATACAGTCACTCTTTGTCGGCCCTATCAAGTTCCTCCAGCAAATACCTTTGCTCGGCCGGCAATTCCCCTTCTACAGGCAGATTTAGCAGGTTGCGAAGGTAATTGCGGATTACCTCTGAGGTGATCCACCGCCGCACAAGTTCGGCAATAGCCTTCCGTTTGGCTTCATCGATTTCAGCCATGTTCGGGCCTGCATGTTTGAAAGGACCGAACTGCACCGCGAGCGGATTTGTTCCTTTGAAAGATGGGCGGAATGTTTGGTGGAAAATTCGGCCGGATGATCGGATAACTGGCTCGCGCGAAGACTAGGCGCTCTCGATACTATAATGGGTTGAACCAGTGGAGAGCCAGCGGCTATTCGCGAACGTCGAACGCCACAAACAGGCCAAAGGCTGGGGCAACATTGACAATAAGCTCCACCAGCTCGCAGTCAGTTTCCGCCAGATGTGGCCCATCTCGGCGCACTGCTGCGATAGTGTCTTTTATGGAGATGATTTGGCCGCGACGGGCTTGTAGAATCAGCTCGTGAACAAGGTGTTTGGCCGTCACCTTGTCGGGTCGACAGTCCGCGCAAACGTTCATACGAGGCCTCCCACCTCAGCGAGAACCCAAGTGGGAATTTATGGATCACTCCACGGAAAAATCAATGTTCGAATCGTACTGAATAAAGGACTGAATCTTTGGGAGAAATTTTCCCCTCGTCCTACGGGGAAAGATACATCTTGGCTTCCTTGGCGGCAGCCTCAAAGGCCCTTCGTACCACCTGAGGGTCAATCGGATCGCCCTCCAGGTCTGACAAGCAGAGGGTCACCGCCTTGTGCCAGCGAGGTCCTCTGCGGGTCCACGTCTTGAGCTGCTCAAGGGCTGCCCTCGCATTGTCGCAGCCATGCCTGTCGCCGGTTTCAGTCTTCACGAACACCGGAGGGACGAACCAATGGGTTGCCATGGGGGGTAAGTAGGGCGGCACGAACCCGCCGACCATCCGAATCATGGTGGGTCATGCTCGGTCCCTTCTCGGCAGGAGCGGGCAACAAACCGAAGGCGTTCATAGAGAACGGCCTCGTCGAACTCGCCGTCCGAGAAGAGTGCCATTGCGCTCACGCTCAGGCGCTCCGCCTGTTCGCTTCCTACTGGAATGCCTTGCTCGGCGCATACACGATCAAAGACCTGCTTCAACAGAACCAGATCGCCAGGATAGGCAGTACCACTAGTTGAGCTGCTGCTGGTCATAGGCTGTCACCATTGGGGCGGACGCGCGGTGGGCTCTCGTGCCAGAGCCGAATGCCCGAGCCTCTTAACCTTCAAGTCGCGCGACTCAGAGCAGATGAAACTACAGCCGCTTCCGTTCCCGGCAGTTCGAACAGCATGGGCAGGTGGCGACACTCGGCTTCGTCCACGATCAGCTCCTCGATAGTCGCGATGGAAAGATGGCTTTTGAGGCGCAGCCGGACAACCGCCGCCAGTTTGTGAACGGGGACCGGTACCGCCCCGGCGTGATGGGCTAGCAGAGTATTGATCTCAGCAACTACCTTTGGATCGACGGCGTGGGGCAATGGCAGCATGAGAGCGTTCCTTAAGTAACTCTAGGCGGATCGCGGCGATGTGTCTGGCCGCGTACGTTTTTAACCAAATGTCGCGGACATCATTGGAAGCGTGAACCATTCCCGGCCATGGTGTGTTTGTAGGAATGCCTCGCTTTTTCTTCGATTTCACCGACACCGGCCAAGTCTTCCAGGACATGGAAGGCACCGATCTGCCCGACCTCCAAGCTGCAAAACAAGAGGCGGTAAGAGCCTTGGTCGAAATCACCAAAGATAAGCTGCCGGATGGTCTCTATCGAGAGTTTGTGATGAAGGTACGCGACGAAAGCGGCCACAGGTTCGCAGAGGCAATGCTCAAGTTTGAGCTGCGGGAGCGCTAGACGTCTTCAAAATGGTTTCCGCCTGGGACAAGTTTGAGATAGTAGCTGCTCGATTGAATGAGCGCCGCGCGCGCGCAGACATCGAAGACCTTCGGCAGACCATCGACGAAACCCGCCGTGTAATCGCAGCTTCGCGTAAGCTGTTGGGATACCCTCCGGCGAAGGCCGCCTTGCGAGAGGACGGCACGGTAGCGAGGCTGCGCTCTTAAGGTCGCCCTTACGAGCGAAGTTAGCAGCACAGCATGAGCCATGTGACGTTATTGACCGGGCCTGAGCGTCGTCGTCGTTGGCGTGAAGAGGATCAGTGCCGGATACTGGCCGCGGCATTCGCGCCCGGGGCCACAGTGGCGGCGGTAGCGCGTCAGTACGATGTCGCGACCAGCCTGATCTATAAGTGGCGCCGCACGGTGAGAGCCCGCGAGACGGGCTTTGCCGAAGTTGTCGTGGCTCCCGATGAGCCTGTCGCCGTTTCGCGGCCGGCGGCATCCCCAGCGGTGATCGAGCTGGAGGTCGCCGGCAAGGTGCGGCTGCGGATTCCGCTGACCACGCCGCCAACACTGGCGGCAGCGATGGTGAAGGCGCTGGGCGTTTCATGATCCCGGTTCCGAGCCAGGTGCGGATCTGGTTGGCGGTCGGCCG